>JAUWAD010000016.1 GCA_030602225.1 Bacillota bacterium
CCTTGTTTTTAGTTGTTAGTATGGAATTGTTGTTATTCTTAGCGGTGTAGCTTTTATAGTTTGAGCACTTCTTTTTAAAGCGAGGAGCATTATTTTGACCCTTAAAGAAACGGTCAAAACTGTCTGCAAGGTCACGAAGGGATGACTGTAGGGCAGTTGAGTCTACTTCTTTAAGCCACGGGATTGACTTCTTAAGTTCTGTCATGTCCTTTGAACAAGAAGTATAGGACATACCACTGCCTGTAGCTTTATATGTTTCGTTTCACAAATGAAGGTAGTGGTTAAACACAAAGCGACATGAGCCAAAGGTCTTTTCCATTAGGACTTGCTGCTCTTTATTTGGGTATACGCGAAACTCAAAAGCCTTCATAACAACCCTCTTAGTGCCCATTGACTCACCTCCAAGTGCCTTAATATAGCTATATTATACCACAAAAGGTGACATTTGCGAATGTTTGTGAGAGTTCAAGGCAAAAGAATGCCCCATTCAACCCACCAATTAAAGAAGTGGGGGTATTCTGGGGTTAAGGGAATAAAATAGTATTATACCATTTTATGATAGGTATATCTAGAGCCTCGAAATAATTTAACAAATGAATTCTGGGTATAAAAGCTTTAACTGGGGGAATCATATATGAATAATCAAAAGAAGTTCACACTTTTTATAACCCTACTTATTTCAATTATGTTTATTGGTACATTTGGTTACAGATTATTACTTGATGTGCCCTTGATTGATGCTTTTTATATGACTGTCATTACAATATCAACTGTTGGTTATACTGAGGTAGCTCAGATGTCACCAGAAGCTAAATTATTCTCAGTCTTCATTATATTTATAAGTTTGGGTACAGTGGGGTATTTATTCAGTAGTATAGTTTCATCATTTATGGAAGGTGACATTAAAGAAGCTTTTAGGAGGCGCTTTATGGAAAAAAAAATAGAAAACTTCAGAAATCACTATATACTTTGTGGAGCTGGAGAGACAGGGTGGAATGCTATAAAAAGGTTTCAAAAAAGCAATGTGGATTTTGTAGTAATAGAGAATGATGAAGCTATAGTCAAGGAACTCCTTGATGAAGGTATACCAACAATATTCGGCGATGCTAGTCATGAAGAAACATTGGATAAAGCAAGAATAAAAACAGCTAGAGGTCTTATTGCTTCTTTATCCAAGGATTCTGATAATGTATTTACTGTATTGACTGCAAGAGAATTAAATCCTGACTTATATATAGTATCAAGAGCCATAGACAAGAATTCCCATTTAAAATTAAAAAGAGCTGGTGCCAATAACACTATATCCCCCAATGAAATAGGAGGTAGTAGAATGGCAGCACTGATGCTAAGACCATCAGTAATTTCCTTCTTAGATATAATTACTCATGCTGGTGATGTGGTATTAGACTTGGAGGATGTTGTTATTTGTAAGAATTCTCCTATTATGGATAAAAGTCTAAAGGATGTTAAAATCCCAGAAAAAACTGGACTGATAGTTTTAGCAATTAGAAAAACAGGATCTGAAAAACTCCAATTCAATCCCCATTCAGACGAAGTCTTGCAACTAGGAGATACCATGATAGTCCTTGGAAAACAAGACCAGGTGAATGAACTAAGAAAATTAGCATGTGATGATGGTAACAGAAATGTCTATTAAGTTAAAAACCTTCAGATTAGTGGTCTGAAGGTTTTTTCATTATACTATAAATTTAATAATCAAAGTAGGGTCTAATACTCTGAATGTGAAACTCTCAGCTATGAAGAATTTAACATTATCTCCATCATGGGCTTGATATCCAATTGAAAAATCCCTACCAATTGTAAGTTCAAGATCATCACTGTTAAATGGCACTAAATAAGCTCCCTCAACAACATGGCTTAGAACTATCTTTCCACCAATCAAGTTTTCAATTCGCTTTTCCAATGGATATCCACTATCTTTAGATATAATCCTCTTATATGCTTCTTTTCCAACTATTAGTGAGTATGGTCCTCCAGTATAATCTTCCCTTAAGGATATAACTCCTTTTGTTAAAGCCTCCATAATATCCTTTGCATTATCTCCCAAAGGAATCTCTTCTTTTTCTACCATATCTTTAAAACCTTTGATTCCTGCTTTTTTAAGTCCATTATAAATTGCATTTTCTTCGAATAAAGCAATTTTTCTCAAACCTTCTTCTAAAGGTTCGAAATCAATATCTTTTGCTCCCCTTGATATGTTATCAAGTTCCCATCTTTTCATCTCAAACTCCACCCTAGCTTCAGTTAAGGGCTGTACGTTGTAGTTTGCGAAATAAACATCACCTTCATCTTCAGTTTTTCCAAGCCTTCCCTCAGTTATAACATTAAAGTCTAATCCTTTTGGACCATTGACTTTAACAACTTTTCTTGCTGATAGGTATGACTTTAGAACATCAACTGCTCTTTCATCAATCTCACTCCATGCTTCTTTGGAAATTGGAGCTAATTCTCTATATAACATATTTATCCCTCCTATTTTAAATCCCCGATTATTAACCCTTCACTACTATCTAAATCTTCTACTCCTTCTTCGTGATGGGCAATTGGTCCTGTTGTAAATAAGTAATTCTTAAGCTCTTCATCCCATTTATCCATATTACGTCTTAACCATTCAAGAGTCATCACAGCGTGTTCAATCTCTTCATCTCTATTGTGAGCCAATATCTCTTTAAGCTCTGGATCAGAAACTGCAGCCACTCTTTGATTATACCAATCAACAGCCTCCAGCTCTTCCTTTAAACTTACGATTGCTCTTGTAATATCCATTGTTTTGTTATCCAATTTTTCTACAGGTTCATGATATTGAGTCATCTAAATTCCTCCTTATTTATACTTTCTATCTAACTTTACCCTTAGATAAACCTTATTAAACAATTGAAATCACAGTCTTCTGTATAGTTCATCCTTATAACTTCCATCTTCCATAGCCCTTCTAATTTGCTTTAAAAGACTGGTTATGTCTTGATTAAGTGTACCCTTTAAAGGAATATAATTTGAAGCGTGGTTACTTCTAAACACCGTTCCTGGACTATCTAAATTTTCCAATATCATAAGGGTTTCCACTGCAATCTCATTAGGACTTAACAATTTGAATGAACCATTTCTAACCTCATCATATAATCTAGTCCCTGGCTCTATCATTAATGTCAATAATCCTAAGAATTCTGGATTTATCTCATTCACTGCCTTAGCTGTCTCAATTGCATGTTCTCTATAAAGATCCGCTCCACCTAATCCTGATATTACAGTTAGGGATACTTTTATTCCTGCTTCTTTTAATTTTCTTCCTGCCTTTATAATACCTTCCCTAGTGTCACCTTTATTGACTTTATCTAATACCTTATCACTACCAGACTCAAGACCTAAATAGGCAATATCCAAACCATTCTCTCTTAATGTTGTAAGCTCTTCCAATGATTTCAAATGAACGCTCTTAGGCGATGCATATATTCCAATCCTTTTACATTTTTTGAATGAATTTTTTATCTCCTCTATTATTCTTATTAAATGACTGGTTTTTATTATAAGTGCATCTCCATCTGCGATGAAGATTCTATCTATATCAGGATAAGTTCTTGCTACACTCTTGATTTCTTCTATAATCTCCTCCATATCCCTTATCCTAAATGTCTTGTCCTTATACATGCTACAAAAGCTACATTTATTATGGGAACATCCTATTGTGGCTTGCAATATCCAACTTCTTGCTTCAGAGGGGGGTCTATAAACAGTTCCTTCGTACCTAATATTAATCACTTCACTTTCTACATATTCTCCTTAATATATTCCAATACTTCTTTTGCATGTCCTTCTGGTTTCACATTTCTGTACTCTTTTACTAACTCTCCATTTTTGTTAAATAGAAAAGTTGATCTGTCCACGCCAATATAGTCCTTTCCATACATCTTCTTTGGAACTAATACTTCATACTGATTGTGTACTACTTCTTCTTTATCACTTAAGAGTATAAAGTTTAGTTCATTTTTATCTCTAAACTTCTCATGGGATTTTAAACTGTCTCTACTAATGCCAAGGATAACTGTTTCCATAGTATCAAACTCATGTTTCAGATCCCTGAAACCAATGGCTTCAGTTGTTCAACCAGATGTGCTATCCTTAGGATAAAAATATACAATTACATTACTTCCAAGAAAATCACTAAGGGAAACCTCTTCTCCATTTGTCTCTTTTAAAGTAAAATTGTAGTCTTTCATGTTAAACCTCCTTATAGTAGTATATACACTAAGTTATACCCCAATTTTAAAAAAAGAAAAACCCCAAAATGGGGTTTTCTAAACAGCTGTTGTTCCACCATCAACTGCTATGGTTTGTCCAGTGGTGTAACTTGAAGCATCTGAAGCAAGATAGATCACTATACCATCCAATTCTCCTGCATTTCCGTATCTTCCCATAGGTGTGGTTAACTTAATATGTTGAAGGAATGACTCATCACCTAATGCATCAGTTGTCATTTCAGACTGGAAGAATCCTGGACCAATGGCATTTACTGTAATATTGTGTTTTGCCCATTCAGCAGCCAATGCTCTAGTTAAGTTTACAACTCCCGCTTTTGATGCATGATATGCAGTTGTGGGAAGGGCCATATTGGCTTTTATTCCATACATGGAAGCTATGTTAATGATTTTTCCATATTTATTCTTAATCATTTCCTTTCCAACTTGCTGAGCCATGAAGAAAACAGCATTTAGATTAATATCAATCATCTTCTTCCACTCACCAAAATCATACTCCTCAGCCGGAGTAACTGCTCCAAGGCCTGCATTGTTAATCAGTATATCTATTTTACCAAACTCCTTTATCCCTTTTTCTACTGCACTTATAACTTCCTCTTCCTTCGTTACATCACAAGTTAATGGGAGTGCTTTTCTTCCCTTAGCTTTTATCTCCTTTGCTACATTTTCCAACTTGTCAGCCCTTCTGGCCAATATTATCACATCTGCTCCAAAATCAGCCAATACATTGGCAAACTGAACACCTAAACCACTGGATGCTCCTGTTATAAGAGCTACTTTGCCTGATAAATCAAACAGATTCTTCATAAATATCCTTCCTTTCATAATACTCCCATCACATAGTATTATACCCGGAATTAAATTTCTTGAATCTATCCCTAAAGAACCATCTTCCATCTATTGATCTTTCTACTCTTATTTACTAAAGAAAATGTTTCACCTACCTTTATTGCCCCCATTTTACTATAAAAGTCCTTTGCTTCATCTCCAGCAACAAAAACAAATTCCAAAATTCCTCTGTTCCTGCAATATTCAGCTAGATGATTCCAAAGCTGTGAACCATATCCTTTCCTTATAAATACAGGATCCACATAGAAGTACTCGAGTATAACATCTTCATCAGTCTCTATTATTGAGTAAAATCCCACCAATCTTTGATCTTCCTCTAAAATAAAGGTTGCATTATTCCTTATATAATCTTCTGTTACTTCATAAACGATGCGAAATTTATCTATAAACTTCTTGTCATGACCCCAAAATGCTTCAGATACAACTGCTAATTCCGTCAATTGAATAGCTTCACTTGGATCTGCTCTTCTTATAATCATTTGGCAATCACTCTCCTATAATCTTAACCAAAACCCTCTTATTCCTCATCCCATCAAATTCTCCATAGAATATCTGCTCCCATGTCCCAAAATCCAATTTTCCTTGGGTTACTGCCACAACTACCTCTCTACCCATTATAGTTCTTTTTAGGTGTGCATCAGCATTATCCTCATATCCATTGTGATCATATTGGCTATAAGGTTTTTCCGGTGCAAGTCTTTCAAGGAATCTTTCAAAGTCTCTATGCAATCCTGACTCATCATCGTTGATAAATACACTGGATGTTATGTGCATTGAGTTGCATAGCAATAATCCTTCCTTTATTCCACTTTCCATGATGCAACTTTCTACCATAGGAGTAATATTTTTATACCCTCTTCTAGAATTAATATTAAAGACTAACTCTTTTCTATAAGATTTCATACAGTACCTCCTTTGTACCTATAGCATAACAAAAAACACCCTCCCAGTGAATAGGAAGGTGTTGATTTTTTTATTTTATAACTCAGATATGCTTATCTTTTGAGGCTCTAATTTATGTCCTGATAATTTGTTTACGATTACTGCGATAGCACCATCACCAGTTACATTACATGCTGTACCAAAACTATCTTGTGCTAGATAAAGAGCGATCATCAAGGAAGTCATTGTAGCATCGAATCCTAACATGCTTTGTAATAGTCCGATTGCTGCCATAACTGCTCCTCCTGGTACTCCAGGTGCTGCAACCATTGTTACACCAAGAGCTAAAATGAATCCAAAGTAGGTAGCAAATGAATAATCCATTCCGCTAAGCATCATGATTGCAACTGAACAACTTACAAGAGTAATTGTACTACCTGATAAGTGAATTGTTGCTGATAGTGGAATAGCAAAATCAGCTACACCTTCATTTACACCATTTTTCTTAGTTTGAGCCAATGTTACAGGAATAGTAGCTGCTGATGACTGAGTTCCAATTGCTGTAAAGTATGCTGGTAGCATAGTCTTTATAAGTCTAAATGGATTTGCACCTGCCATTGTTCCTGCTATCAAGTACTGGATTACAATTATTGTAATATGAAGTAATATTACTAGTACGAATACTTTTGAGAATACACTTAGTATTTGAACAACTTGTCCTGAGAATGTTAAGTTAGCAAAGATTCCCATAATGTGAATTGGTAAAAGTGGAATTATAATGTTTGAAATCATTAAGCTAATAATTTTCTGGAACTCGTTCATTACTGATTTAATTGTTTGTGAACCAGTAGCTGCAATACCTATACCAATCGTAAATGCTAATACTAATGCTGTCATAACTCCCATTACTGGAGGTATTGAAACCTGAATGAAAGCTGCTGCTGAAGCACCTTCTCCAGCTACATCTGTAGCCAGTGAACTGCCACCTATTAAACTTGGTAGTATGGCTGCGTTTGCAAAGAAAGCTACTGATCCTGCAAATACAGTTGAAAGATACGCAATTCCTGCTGTAACTGCAAGAATTCTACCTGCACCTTGTCCTAAGTCACCAATTCCTGGTGCTACAAATCCAAGAATTATTAGGGGGATAGCAAAGCCAAGGAATTGACCAAACAATCCATTAAATGTTGCAAAAACTCTTACTCCTGCCTCTGGTAAAATCATACCAAATATAATACCTAAAATAATAGCAATAATAAGTCTAGGAAGTAATCCTATTTTCTTCATTTTGTTCCTCCTCTTTTTGTATTTTTTGACATAAATTAAATTATTTATGTAATTTTATACTAGATAAAGATAACATTTGAGGAAAAGGATTTCAATAGTTTTGATTATTCTTAACAATTCTTAATATTCCTGATAATTTAGAATATTTTATTCGTATACACAATGAAAAGGAAGAATAATCGAATTCCTCTTGAAACAGCCATTTAAAGACAGCTCAAATTTAAACAATAATATTCCCTGGTCAAATTGCATATTATTAAAATCATAAAAAAGACAGCGAATGTAAACGTATTTTTGTTAACAGTTTACATTCGCTGCTCTATTACAAATATTTGCTTCCTTCTCTGATACTTAAATTTGATAATTGATTTTCTCCAATAAATATTCTCACCCATTCCTTGTTTGTCTTAGAAAGCTCCCTTAGTTGCCATCCTATTGCTTTATCAACAAAGAACTCTCCTGTGTCACTATTACTTTTTATGGCACAACTTAGGAACTCATAATCAGTTTCATTTTTATACTTAAGCTGAAATATTATTGAAGCTCTTTTCAGCCAAATATTACTACTTTCAATCCAATTTACTAAATTTCCCCTTTTAATTTCTGGATACTTCTTAGCTAAATATCCCACAATTGGTGCTATTGAATCTACAGTATCCCACCATGATTTACATAGTATTAACCTTTCTAGATTATTTATATCCTCCTTAACCAGCTTGTTTTTTATTTTGTCTAAATAATCCAAAGCGATATATTGGTATTCCCTTTCATCTTGGGAAAAACACCAAAACACAAAATCCCAATTCATTTCTTGCATAACTTTTTCCTTTATAAATACCTTAGTTAAGGATTTTCTCTCAGGTGTCTTGATTCCAAAGTACTTGAATTTGAATTTCATATATTTTGACATATAGTAGGCATTCTCATCATTCTTGTTTAATGTTAACATCATCCTAAGTTCATCCATCTATCTACCCTCTTCAATCCATGTAGATACATATACCAGCTTTCCTAAATTATTATTACTGCTATTATTCCTTTTCCATTCTCCACTTATCCCATGATCATTTAAAACATACTGGAAATGACACATAGCTATCCCTATATCTATTTCTTGTATTTTAAATCCTAATGTCTCACCATATCCTGGTGTAGGTCTTAGATAAAAATCATAGTGATGATTCCTTTTAATTACAACCCAAGGTTGTTTATTACTGGCAGAAGGAGACATCCTTACACCTTCCAATGCTTCTAAATACTCCTCTTCATCTTCTAGAATCGGGTTATCCATTTTTCCTATAAAAAATATCTCTTCCCAAGATTTTCTCTGATTTGATCCAGCTGCAAATCTCATAAAATAGTCTACCCTGCTTCTCTTATCCAATGGATAACCAAATGGTATTACTATATAAAGCTTTTCATCCTTATCTAAACTAAGTAATTTTCTCATTGCTCCCTTATCGTATGTTCCTCCCATCCAACAGGTTCCAAGACCTAAGGAAGTCATATACAATACCAGACTCTCTCCTAAATATCCGATTTTAAGTAATGTATCTTCATTGGCATCACCTATAATTGCTACGTAGTTTTTTGCTCCCTTAATAATTCCGTAAGTTCCTATCTTTGCACCAAGTTTTTCCAGTTCATCTGACTCAGACAAAAACTCAAATCTGACTTTTCCATTAAAGGGTGCATTTAAGCTTTCTATGTATGATTTTAAACTGACTATTACTTCAGTTGTGACAACAGTATCTGAAAAACTTCTTATGGATGATCTTTTTCTAATTATATCTAATACTGGTGCTCTAAATGTATTGTTCTTCACACGAAAACCTCCTTAGTTTACTTATTATGTATTTTACCACAATAAGTTGTTAAGTAATCACTCCATTGTAACTGGATATATGCTATATTATTTCTATAATAGTAAATAGAAGGTGATTGGATGATCAAAATAGCTACAAGTATTGATATTTCTAATGCGACTTCCCTAGCATTTAAACTTTGGCCAAGTCACAGTTTCTTGGAGTTGGAAGAGGAGATTGATGGATTTATCAAATCAGATAATACAGCGATTTTTCTGTTTTACCATGAAGAAATTCCCATTGGGTATTCCCAGGTTAGCATTAGATATGATTATGTGGAAGGATCTACATCTACTCCTGTGGGATATCTTGAAGGAATATTTGTGGAAGAGGACCACAGAAAAAAAGGAATTGCTAGAGCTCTTCTTAATTCCTGTGAAAACTGGACTAAGGATAAGGGCTGTTTAGAATTTGGAAGTGATACTGAACTTACAAATGATATGAGTATAAACTTTCATTTAAGAAGTGGATTTAGTGAGGCAGCCAGATTAGTTGCGTTTATCAAAAAAATATAGGAAAACTCATCATTGTAATTTTCCCTTATCTTTTATGTTTTTGAAACTTCTATTGACATAAATACTCCTGAACCAGCAGTTATAACTACGTTTCAGGAGTACAATAGTTTTTGAAGTTACTTATATACTTATACTAAACTCTTTATTGTTTTCGTTGATGGAATATCTTCTATCCCTAATCTTTTTAGTATTACTTCATATCCTTCCTTTTACTGTCCTTTTATTCGGTAAATCCACTTTCTAATAGAATTACTTTTCTGATTTACCATGATTTAATGTCTATCTTGATAATAAAGGTATCTATGCCTTTAGTAAATGGGCTCCTGCAATTCCAGGTTCTGTCATTTCTTTAGGTTGCAGAATAATATTTAGCTCTTCTTCTGTTAGTATATTCTTGCTTAAAACAACTTCTCTTACACTTTTTCTCGTTTCTAATACTTCTTTTGCAATTTCTGAACTCATTTCGTATCCAATATGTGGGTTTAAAGCAGTCACAAGACCTACGCTGTTGTTTACATGATTGCTACAAGACTCTCGATTTGGAATTATTCCAGTTATACATCTTTTTGTTAGCACATCAACCCCATTTGTTAATATATCAATTGCTTCGAAGAGGTTCTTAAAAATAACTGGCGCCATTACATTAAGTTGAAACTGTCCAGCTTCTGATGCCATGGCAATTGTATGATCATTACCTTGTATTTGGAAGCAAATTTGGTTCATCATCTCCAACATAACCGGATTAACTTTTCCAGGCATTATTGAAGATCCAGGTTGCATAGCTGGTATACTTATCTCCATCAATCCACAAATTGGTCCAGATGCTAATAGTCTTAAATCATTGGACATTTTGGAAAGATTCAATGCACACGTACGAATACTTCCTGATAAATTTACATAACAGTCCGTATTCTGAGTAGAATCTATCAAGTCTTCATCAAGGTTGATATTTAAACCTGTTATATTACGTAATACTTCTATAGCAACTTTAATATACTCAATATCAGCGTTTAATCCAGTCCCTACTGCAGTAGCACCTAAGTTAACGTTACTCAAACAATCAAAAGCATCACTTATTCTTTTTACATCGCGTTTTACTAAACGAGAGTATGCTCCAAATTCTTGGCCCAGCCTTATTGGTACTGCATCTTGTAAATGAGTTCTGCCGATTGTAACTATATCATCAAATTCTGATTCTTTTTCTTCTAACGCTTTTACAAGATTTTCTAAATTAATAATAAGACGCTCTTTCATCATAAGTACAGCTACCTTAAAAGCCGTTGGAACTACGTCATTTGTCGATTGAGCCATATTTACATGAGTATTAGGAGAAACTATATCGTAACGTCCTTTCTCATATCCCATAATTTCTATTGCTCTATTAGCCAATATTTCATTAACGTTCATATTAATAGATGTACCCGCACCACCTTGAATAGATTCAACAAGAATTTCTTTATCAAACATTCCTTCAATGAATTCACTACAAGCTATTCTCAAAGCAATTCCTATATCAGTAGGCATACTACCCGTACTAATATTCGCTTCTATACAAGCATATTTAACCAAACCCATTGCTCTAATTAATTGTGTGTGTATTTTATGTCCAGATAAGGGAAAATTTTCTTTAGCTCTTTTCGATTGAATACCGTAATATGAACTTGTTGGTATTTCCATACTTCCCAGAAAATCTTTCTCTATTCTTATATTGTTAAATTTATCTTCGATTAATTTAAGTTCTTTAATTGTTTCCAACTTATCCTTGCTGTTTAATATATTTCTCAATCAAAACATCCCCTTTTATTTAGTTAAATATTCCATTGAGCTACAACTAAAATGGTATCAATCATGGAAAAATATATGTTTATCTCCCATGTGTGTAATGTGGTAATAACATAGGAGACACTCTTTCAGTTACAACACCATTTTCTAGTAGTTCCTTATTGTAATCGCTAACATGTTTAATATTTAGATCTTTAACATCAATTGACTTGCTTTCTTCTCCAGCATGTAAGCCAGCTCTGCGACCAAATACTAATATATCTAATAGAGAGTTACCCATTAGTCTATTTCTTCCATGAACTCCTCCTGAAGCCTCACCTGCTACATAGAGGTTTTTGATTTTTGTTTGTCCATTTTCATCTATCAATAGGCCTCCATTTTGATAATGCAGGGTTGGGTAAACCAATATTGGTTCTTTCCTCATATCAATTCCAAATTTTAAATACATTCTGAACATTGCTGGTACTCTTTTTTCCAATGTACCTTCACCATGAAGTATATCTATTAAAGGTGTATCTAACCATACTGCCTTTACACCTGTGGGTGTTTCTATTCCATTGTTTTTAACTAAACATTCTCTAATAATTGCTGAAGCTTCAACATCTCTTGTTTCTAAATGATACACAAATTGTTCCCCATGGATATTTAAAGGAGTAGCTCCCATACTTCTAACCTTTTCAGTCACTAAGGCACCAAATATTTGTGATGGATATGCAACACCAGTGGGATGATATTGTATAGTATCCGCAAAAGCTAATTCTGCACCTGCCCTATATCCTAAGATAATTCCATCTGCGGTTGCTCCATAGTGGTTGGATGTTGGAAATCCTTGGTAATGTAATCTTCCTGCTCCACCAGTTGAAATAATAACAGTTTTCGCCCTAACAATTACATATTCTCCAGTTTCCAGGTTTAATAATATTGCTCCTGAAGCTTTACCTTCATTATCCATTAGTAGTTCTATTGCTGGAGAAAACTCTATCACTTCAATTCCTCTGTTTAAAGCCTCATCTCTTAGTACACGCATTATTTCTGCACCAGTATAATCAGCAGCTGCATGCATCCTTTTTCTAGAGGTTCCACCACCATGAGTTGTAATCATCGTTCCATCTTTTTCTTTGTCAAACATTACTCCTAAATCATTAAGCCACTTAATCACTCCAGGAGCATCTTTAACCAATGCATTTACTAATTCAGGTATATTTGTATAATGACCTCCACCCATAACATCAATATAGTGTTGAGCAGGAGAATCATTTGGTTTGTCAGCAGCTTGTATACCTCCTTCAGCCATCATGGTGTTAGCATCCCCAAATCTCAATTTAGTAGCTATAAGTACTTTCGCACCCTTATTATGGGCTTCTAAGGCAGCAGATGTTCCTGCTCCTCCTCCTCCAATAACAAGAACATCAACATCATAGTTAATCTTGCTCAAATCAATTTGAGTATTATTAATTCTACTATTTGCTTCTATTAGATTCGCTAATTCTAAAGGTACTTTTTGACCTTTATTCTTACCTACTCTTAAGACTCTAAAATTTTCTTTCTTATAATCAGGATGATTTTCCCTTAATACATCTTCTTTTTCCGCGGGAGTCATTCTCTCAAAATTAACTCCAATTCTTTGAGGACGTGTGGATTCAACCTTTTTAATAAGTTCTCTCATTTCAGCTGTATACATAGTTTTCACCCCTTTATCAAAATAATTATTTTTCAATGTCCCTTGAATTATATAGTTCCTGTAGCTGACTTAATGTTTTCCCCATTAGTTCTTCTAAAGAGTGATCGTGTTTTCCATCTCCAATTTCTATAACTCTGTCAATTAAGTACTCTGTTTCTGCTGCAATATATTTACCAGTCAATCTACGAGCTAAGATTCCAACTTGGTAATGTGTTATATTTGCAGGGCATCTAGATGCACATATTCCACACATTACACAATCAAAGGATTCATGGGCACACTTCTCTAAATCACCCCTTTGTGCATAAGCTATATACTGCATTACATTAAGATCTTGCGAGCACCCCTTTGTGCAAGAATTACAGCCTATACAACTATATATTTCAGGATATAGTTGTGCCATTGAATCAGCATTAGGTTCTAATTTATTTATATCATATAACTTTTTATCTCCTGGAAAGAACGGAATTTGAGTTATGTACATCCCCTCTTCAACCTGTTTTTGACAAGCTAAGTGAAAGTGTAACTCTTTCTGACCTTTAATTCGGTAAATAGTAGCACAAGCTCCACAAAAGCCTGATCTGCAACCACAACCTCTTATTAGCTTATATCCAGCATATTCCATAGAATCCATTATAGTTAAACTATCCGGCACTGAGTACCTTTTACCAAGTATGTATATATCAACCATTTTTTGTGGGGACATTTTAGACCTCCTCCTTTATACTTAACCTTTTAACATTTACTAAATTAATACTCATCTGGAAGTTGTTGTATTTCATCACATCTAAAAACAGGACCGTCTTTACAAACATATTTATCTCCAATATTACAACGTCCACATTTTCCTATTCCACACTTCATTTTTAACTCTAGGGTAGTATAAACCTGGTCTTTTTTGAAACCTAGTTCTTCTAGTCCTAAAAGTACATATTTTATCATTATTGGCGGTCCACATACTAAAGCAACTTTATTTGTATCAAACTTTAGATCTTTTACATAATTTGGTACAAAACCTACATTACCTTCCCAACCTTCTTCTTCTCTATCAACTGTTAAATGAACATTGGTATTCATACCAGCGGGCCAATTTGCAAAGATCTCATTCCTATGTACAAGATCCCCAGAAGTTCTGGCTCCATATACTATGTCAACTTTCCCATAATCTTTTCTGTTATCCATTACATAATTTATCACAGATCTTAAAGGTGCTAAACCAATTCCCCCTGCAATAAACAATAAGTCTTTGCCTATTAATTCTTCATTCACAGGGAAATTGTTCCCATAGGGGCCTCTTACTCCTATTTCAGTATCAACCTCAAGGTTATGCAAAAACTCTGTTACCTTTCCACATCTTTTTATGCTGAATTCCATAAATTCCGTTTCCGTTGGTGAAGAGGTTATAGAAAAAATTGCTTCTCCAATTGGAGGTACAGAAACCATTGCACACTGACCAGGTTTAAAATCAAAACATTTTCCCCCTTCTGGTTTCTCAACTCTAAAGGTAGATACATCATTGGTATCTGATCTAATACTTTTTACTACAGCAATTTGAGGTATTAATGGATCTATATGATCGTTGCATCCACAACTCATTGATTTTCACCACCTAATTTTCTTATAACTTTTGTAATATTCATATTAACAGGGCATTTTCCCACACATCTTCCACATCCAACACAAGCATATTCATCAAAGTTATTAGGATAATATACTAGTTTATGCATGAACCTTTGTCTGAATCTCTCTTTTTGGGTAGTTCTAGGGTTTCCATGAGCCATTAGTGTAAATTCTGAATACATACATGAATCCCAACATCTATACCTCTCTCCACTTTTGTTTCCATCATAATCTTGTATATCATAGCAATGACAAGTAGGACAAACAAAGGTACAAGAGCCACAACCTATACAACTTTTACTTATTTCATCCCATATTTTTGACTGAAACAATTCATTTAGATCTCTATTAATCTCATTTGGATCAATATTAGAGAATGGAAGTTCTTTAACCTTCTCATTTACTTGTGATTTTGCTATTTCAATTTCCTTTAAATCCCCTTCTGTTACATCATCAAGTAAATCAGATAGTTTATTGGTTAATTCTACTCCATTTTCACTTATAGCTTCCCAAAATATTTTGTTTCCTAGTTTTAGTGTAAACACATCCACACCTTCTTGTATGCTATTTGGAAGTATTGAAAATGAATTACAAAAGCAAGTATCTTCTGGTTCATTACAACCCATGGAGACTATAATCCCACGATTTCTTTTTTCTTCATAAAGTCTATCCATCGGTTCACTAAGAAAAACATTATCTAGTAACCTGAAAGATTTTGCATCGCAAGGCCTTACTCCAAATACTACATATGGTTTTTCTTCACTTTTTATTCTCTCAATTGTCAATTTTTTGCCTTCAGACTTAAAATTGAAGAAGGTCTCACATTGTGGAAAAATATATTTTTTAGGGGAAGTATTTGTTTTTAGCACATCAAAATTGACGTTTGCACCATCTTTCCAAAGAGAAAAATTTACTGAATCATCTTGATCTATAGGTACAAACAAATCATGATTTTGGCTAATATGACTATATAGCTCTGGTAATTTTTCTTCTGTTATCTTTTTCATTATTTCCCTCCCTTACTTGTTTCAAAAGGATCAAAGTCTTCTAACTTATAATTTACAAGTACGGATGACTTCGAAGGATTTAATCCAGCATCATATTCTCCATATATTTCAGTTATGTCTTTAATTATCTTTCTATTTAATTTATCTATTGCAATACTTTCAGGACATACTCTGCTACATTCTCCACAATCTACACAACGTCCAGCTACATGATAAGCCCTTACTATGTGAAAAAATTGATCTTCACTATCGACTTTTGCTTTTCCTGATACTCCAATATCAAGATTGTCAAAGATACATTTATCACAACTGCATACAGGGCAAATATTTCTACAAGCATAGCATCTAATGCATTTAGAAAACTGTTCAGACCAATACTCATATCTTTCTTCAGAGTTCATATCCTCAATTCTATCAACTTCTTCAAAATCATCAGTAAGTATACTATTTCTTAAGGTATTGCTCTCCAATAATTCACTATATACCACTGGATTAGGATGCTTGCATTTTAAACATTTGTCATACTCATAATCTTTTGCTATCAGTTCTTTTTCACCTTGTTTAGTGACAATAATCAATTTTTCATCGACTCTTCTTAAATATCTAAGATCTTTTAATAAATTTTTTTTACTAAGTTTATTTGGATCTATCATTCCCTCACAGGGAACTCCATATACTATTACATTGTCAGGATCTACTTTATTATCTTTTACAAGCTGATTGAATCCTAATGAATCACAACCCTTTAAGAAAATTCCGATCTTTTGATAGTTCTTAAGTTCATTTATTAAATATTTACTTAAATTATTCACACAGAAAAGGTCCCATACTAATAAATCAACTTCTTCCAAATTGGAAATAAATATAGGATTAGCCTCATAAATAAAATCTCCTTTCCCAAAACCAATAACTCTATCTACTTTTTTAGTTGATAAGTCTTCATAAGCTATTTTTTTCATTTTTGAAATCATCTCTTCCATCTAACATCCCTCAGCTTTCTATTTGGTCCGAGTTTATGAACTTTTTCAAGAACATCGTTCATAACAGTAGCAAACTTATTTGCCTCAGCAGCTGAAATCCAGTCAACTTTTAATCGCTCACTTTCTATACCAATATAATTAAGTAAACTTGTAAATAGAGTTAAACGACGTCTTGCAAAATAGTTCCCTGTTGAATAATGACAATCTCCTGGATGACATCCAGCAATAACAACACCATCAGCTCCATTTTGAAAAGCACGTAAAACAAAATTTGGATTTACTCTGCAAGAACAAGGAACCTTTATTATTCTTATATTTGCGGGATAGTTCAATCTACTTGTACCTGCTAAATCTGCCCCTGCATAGCTACACCAGTTACAACAAAATGCAACTATGAGAGGTTTAAACTCTTCCTTATCTATTGTTAAATTTTCTTTGCTTTCTAAAAGCATAATGCATCCACCTCCGCTAGGATTTGTTTATTACTAAATCCCTTTAAATCAATCGCTCCTGGTCGGCAAGTAACTGTACAGCCACCACATCCCTGACACAGTGCTTCATTTACTTCAGAAACTAATTTTTTAATCATTTTCCCATGATCTCTATACTCAATAATTGTTGATGCAATGGCTTCATAAGGACAGATATTGGTACACTCTAAACATCCACAGCATATTGTCTCATCTACCTTAGCAACACAAGGATTGTTTATCAGTTTACTTTTGCTAAGTAATATAATTGCCTTTGAAGCTGCAGCACTTGCTTGAGCAACAGTTTCAGGGATATCCTTTGGTCCTTGACAAGCACCAGCTAAATATATCCCTGCTGAATGAGTTTCAACTGGGCGTAGTTTAGGATGTGCTTCTGTAAAAAAGTTATTTGTATCTGTACTAATACTTAATTTTCTGCCAAGTTCTTCTGCATCTTCTTTTGCTTTTGTAGCAGCTGCCAAAACAACTAAATCTGCATCTATTTCAATAGTATCTCCGCTTAAAGCATCCACTCCATAAACTCTTAATTTATCTCCATCAGGAAACACTTTTCCTACCATTCCCTTAATGTAGTTTACTCCATACTCCTCTACAGCCCTTCTTTGAAATTCATCAAAATTCTTGCCTGGAGTTCTTACATCGATATAAAAAACATGAACTTCAATATCTGGATACTTTTCTTTTATTAGCATGGCATGTTTTGCAGTATACATACAGCAAATCTTGGAACAATAAGTCTTTCCTCTACAAGTCTTATCTCTTGAACCAACGCATTGAATGAATACTACTTTTTCTGGTTTTTCATTGTTTGATGGACGAAGTAATTTTCCTGCAGTGGGACCAGCTGCATTTGTTATTCTCTCAAACTCAAGTGATGTTATTACATCTGGGTCTTCACCATAAGCATACTCCCCAAATTTTGCTAAATCTATCAAATCGTATCCTGTAGAAACCACTATCGCCCCGTATTTTTGAATTATTTTTGTATCTTCCTGTTCAAAATCTATAGCTTCTGCAGTACATACTTTCTTACAAATTCCACATTTTCCAGTTTTAAACTTAATACATGCTTCTCTGTCAATTACAGGTACATTTGGTACTGCTTGTGGAAAAGGTGTATATATTGCTTTTCTGTTAACAAGACCTTCTTCAAACTCTGATTTAGTTTTTCTTGAAGGACATTTTTCAATACAAACTCCACAACCACTACACTTTTCTATTATTACACTTCTAGCTTTTTTATTTATTGTCACTTCGAAGTTTCCAACATAACCACTAACTTTTTCTACTTCGCTATATGTATGTAAATTAATATTTGGATGCATAGAAGCATCCACCATCTTAGGTGTTAAGATGCAAGCTGAACAATCAAGCGTGGGGAAGGTCTTATCTATTTGAGCCATTTTCCCACCTATACTTGGAGTTTTTTCAATAACATCAACCATATAACCAGCATCGGCAATATCTAATGCAGTTTGAATCCCAGCTATTCCCCCACCTATAACCAGTGCTCTTTTTTCAATTCCTATTTCCCCAGGAATAAGTTCCTGATTTAGAGTAACTTTAGCAACTGCTGCTCTTACCAGTGCTATAGCTTTTTCAGTTGCTTCATCTTTATTTTTATGAACCCACGAGCAATGCTCTCTAATATTTGCTATTTCTACCAGATATGGATTTAATCCAGCTAATTCTGCTGCTTTCCTAAATGTAACTTCATGCATTCTAGGAGAACATGCTGCAACAACAACCCTATCAAGTTTTTCTTTTTTAATTGCATTTCTTAATAAATTTTGTCCAATTTCAGAACACATATATTGATAATCTGTGGATAAAACCACTCCTGACATTTTAGCTGCTTCCTTAGCAACCTCTTTAACATCCACAGTGGCTGCTATGTTACTACCACACCAACAAACGAAAACTCCTATCCTTGCCAATATTATTCCTCCTTAAAACAAATTCTTGTTTTAATATTAACTTTAATGTTTAACTCCAATTCGCAAATAAATTCATTGCTTTTAAAAGGACTACTTTCTATACTTTCTAAAAACACTTACTATTGCTTGATGAGGCATTTTATCATCAATTTTTTCAGGCAATTCATCTACATCTATCCTGCTTTCTCCTTTGTTACGGATAACTGTCAATCTTATAGCCTCCATTATCTTAGTTATATCTATATCTCTTGGACATCTTGCACCACAAGTAAAACAAGAAGCACAGTTCCAAATGGTTTGGCTATTTACTATTCTTTCATAATTTCCTAACTGTAATATTCTAACAACTTGATGAGGAAGTATATCCATTTCACTATTTGCAGGGCAACTGGCTGAGCATTTACTGCATTGCATGCAAGAATATATATTTTCACCACTTATTTCAATAATACGGGATATTTCTTTATCTCTGTTACTTGGATTAACTTTTACTCTTGTCATTAAAAAACTCCTTTCTAAGGTTATTTTACTCCTAAAGCCTCAGCTAAAAGTTCTGTGAAGTAAGTCACAGTAACCTTACTCTTTAACTCATTTATCTCTAAATTATACTTGCATAGTGGACAGGCTGTTACGATTTCATTTGCTTCATGCTTTGATGCAGATAAAAGTATACTTGAAGCCATGTTAGCTGCCTTATCTTTATTGTCTAAGGATAGATATCCACCACAACATTCTGTTCTATACGGATACTTCACAGGTGTTGCTCCCAATGCTTTTATAAATTCCTCTATTGTTGAAGGATTCTCTGGATCATCAAACCCCATTACTTTATCTGGTCGAAGTAAAAGGCAACCATAGTATGCTCCTATTTTTCTTCCAGTCAAAGGGTTCTTTACTAATTTTGCCAACTCATCAAATCCAATTTCATCTCTTAAAACTTCTAGATAATGAAGCACTTCAACTTCTCCTTTATAATCCTCAGAAATATTGAGATAATTATTTACTTTGTCTCTTGTGCTCTTATCCGTTTTCATGTCCTCATTTACTCTTTTTATAACATGGTGGCAAGCGCTACAAAGAGTAACCAGCTTATTACCATTTTCTTTCGCACTTGCTAGTGTTCTAACAGAAGAAAGTTTTGTTGCTATTTCATCTGTAGCCAA
Organism: Bacillota bacterium; assembly: GCA_030602225.1. GTDB lineage: Bacteria > Bacillota > Clostridia > Tissierellales > Tissierellaceae > Gudongella. Next base: position 20,334 of record JAUWAD010000016.1, read on the forward strand.
AGGGTATACAGCTCCACAACATTGCCATTCTATTTGTTCTTCTAGCTCAAATCCCAACACTTCTGCAGAACGCAAAGCATATTTTTCTAATTCTTGGGCTTTTGTCTTTAAAGTACAACCAGGGAAATAACTATATTTCATATATTCTCATCCAGACTAGATGTTTAGTTAAAGTCTAGATGAACACCTCCTTTGTAATGATATTTTTTTAACAATCTTAGATAAAAAAATTTGCTCCTGCCTTTCTACTATAGCTTAAAACAATTATAATACTAGTATTACAGTAAGTATAATATCTTTATTCTATAGTATTATAGATTAAAACTATAAGGTGGCAAAATTTAATAGGGAAGATTAATCAATCTTCCCTATTACTTGACTTATATACTTAATAAAATCACGAGCAGCTTCAGATAAATATATGTCTTTTCTCCAGATCAAACCACTTGTAAAATAAATTGGTTTAGTAAATGATTTTGAAATAATGTGAGGATTGTCTTTAATTATACTAATCGAATCATCTAAAGAAACTGTAAAACCGTGTCCTTTTGAAACCAAGTCATAAGCAGAAGATTGTTCCTTAACATATAATATATCTGGATTAATACCACTTTCTTTAAATTCTATTAACATTTTCTCTTCAATGAATGTAGTGTTTCTCTTGTATTGAATATATGTTTCTTCATTTAAATCTTCCATTGAAATATTAACAGAATCCCTTAGTTTGTGATTTTGGTGGAGTAAAATTTTAATTTCTCCATTTTTAACACGCAGAGTTTCCATTTCTCTTATTTTAACCATTTCTAAAACTCCAAATCCTAACTCAATCTCACCTGTCTTTATCGCATCAATAATCTCTTTTGTTCCAAAATCTTGTATTTGTATTTCAATATTTGGATATTGCTCTGCAAAGTCTGGATATAAAACAGACCACAACCATGCACCTAAGGCTGGAGGAAAACCAAGTTTTAGAACTTTTTTTGAGTCGGGATTAATATCTTTCATTATTATTGTAACTTCTTTAATCTTATATAATATTTCTTTTGAATGCTTAAGAAATTCATTGCCAGCTTCTGTTAAAAATAGAGTTTTACTATCTCTATCTATTAGTTTTACTCCCAGTTCTTCCTCTAATTTTCTTATTGATACAGTTATTGAAGGTTGAGTTATAAATAGTTCCTGTGCTGCTTTTGTATAGCTACCATGACGACTTACTGCCTCGAAGTATTCAAGTTGTCTTAATTCGATTTAGATCACCTCAGTTTTACATTTCCAATTTTATTTTGTTAATCATTTAACATTATACTACTCTAACTCTTATACTTCAATTATTCTATTTCATTTTTTTGTGTTCTATTTCATTTTCATCCTATTTTAATTTCTAATTTTGCTGATTTTGTTGCGTTTATCACAAAAATATAGAGGGGGAAAATTTATACAATCTTCTCCCTCTCTCTGAGCAGTTTTCTTCTATGCTTATAATCAGGTATATATGTTTTAACATTCTCCCAAAATTCCTTTGAGTGATCCATATGCTTTATATGAGATAATTCGTGAACCACAAGGTAGTCAATAACTTCCATGGGAAATGTAATTATTCGAAAATTAATATTTATATTCCCTAAGTTAGAACAGCTACCCCATCTTGTCTTTTGGTCCTTAATAATTAATCTATGATACTCTAGATCCATTAATTTACTGAAGTAATCCAGTCTTTCCTTAACTATGTCATATGCAATTTCCCTCAACCATTGTTTAAGCATTAATTCAATAGTACTCTGATCTATATCTTTTGCATAAACTTCCACGATATTTTCCCTTATTGTTATCTTATTATCATGAGAATGTAATATGTTTATTTGATAATTACTTCCTAGGATAGATATTCTCTCAGGTTTATTGGATAAATCTAATATTATTTTCCTACCTAAGACAAGCCTTCTCTTTTTAACTATCCAGTCAATCTTTTTCTCCAGACTATTAATTATCTGCTGTTTACTCGTAAAAATCGGAGCTAGTACCCTAATATCTCCTTCGTCATCAATCTGCAGTTCCATGGTTCTTCTATTTCTAAAAAAGACTTCAACAGGTATATTATTATTTAGTACTTTTAAATAGAACTTCATATAATCAGCTCTAATCTGTCAATAATTTCAAAACATACTTCTCTAATAGTCTTATTATCAGTTTCAATCTCTATATCCTTAACTCTATTATACAAGTCTTCCCTTTTTCCCATTAAGTCACTGATAAATTCTATATTCATATTATTATTTAATATTGGTCTTGTATTAGTATCTTTTAATCTATTATATACAGTCTCAGGTTTAGCATTAAGAAGAACAACTATACCTTCCTTTTTCATTATATCAACATTTACCTCTCTTGTTACAATACCACCTCCTGTAGACACAACTACATTAGTATCCCCTTGAATACTTGATAATGCTTCTGTTTCAAGATTTCTAAAGTAATCTTCTCCAAACTCGGAGAAAATATTGCTAATACTCATATTACTATTCATCTCAACTATTTCGTCGATCTCAATGACTAATCTATTCAATATCTTCCCTAATTCTTTAGATACGGAAGTCTTTCCAACTCCCATAAAGCCTATTAAATATATTTTATTCTTTTTCATAACTTATCCCTTCACAAATATTCTATAGTTTTACAAGTGGATTTTTATATCTTCTTCTATTATTAGTTTTTCTTGAGTATTGTATGGCTTCAACTGGGCATCTATGTATGCAGGCTAAGCAGTGAGAGCATTTTTTATTAACCCATGTAGGTTTTCCATCAGCTATTTCAATTGATCCTTCAGGACAAATCTCCTCACATAACTTGCAATTTATACAGGAATCTAGAGCATAGAACTTTTTAGTATTTCTTAGTCTATTGTATGCTTTATGGGCGAAAAATGATACTATTCCTGGGAATGGACCCTTAATGGTAATATAATCTTCTTTATCCCCATTTATAATGATTTCACTTGCTCTGAGGATTTCACTTTCTGATTGCTCAATCATCTTCCATTGTTTTTCTTCATTATCAATATTATACAGAAGAATGTAATTATCAGGCATGGCAACTGCAAACATATATTCAAGGTCGATACCTTTTTTACTTAACAAGACTTTACATCTTTCAGCTGCAGATCCAGTTGTAGCTCCACAGGTTAAAAAAACAAAAACCTTCTTATTGTCATGATTTATAAACTTTGCCTTCTCAATGAATTTTTCCACTACGGACGGAATACTATAGTAATACACAGGAAATACAAATCCTAAGTAATCACTACTTACAAGATCAAACTCATATGTATTATTCTTTTTCATACTTGCTATGGACACCAAGGTATCATCAAGCTCATCTCTTAGTTTCTCAGCCACATATAGACTATTTCCGGTACCAGTGAAGTAGAAAATCATTTGGATATCCCCTTTCTTTTCTATTAGTTTAAGTATAATATATTTACATGGATTAAAAAAGATAATTAAGTGGTGATATTATGTTTTCATATGAGCAAATATGCAAAAGAGAATTAAGTAGATGGAAAGTAGAGATGAGAAAAAAACCCTCATTCCTTCAAAAAGTATCAAAGGGCACTCAAAGAAAGATAAACTCTGTTTTACCTGAGAAGTACCATCAGGTAATAACCTCTGCTGTAAAGAGTCTTACCATGGCTGTATTGTATGGATCTAAATTTGTCACAACTCCACCAATTAATGATTTATCCCTTAAGGAAAGGGAGCTTATACTTAAGGATAAGACCAGATTCTATGCAACAACAGCAACCCTAGAAGGTGCTGCAACAGGTGCAGGTGGCTTAATTGCTGGATTAGCTGATTTTCCTCTTCTACTGGGTATTAAGTTTAAATACCTTTATGAAGTTGCAAGCATATATGGGTTTGATTCTTCTGACTACTTTGAAAGACTATATATTCTCCATATCTTTCAGTTGGCTTTCTCCAGCAAGGCTCATATGAATAAGATCTTTGAAAGGATGGAAAACTGGGATGAGTATATTAAATCTCTACCTGATGAAATTGATGAATTTCAGTGGAGGGAGTTTCAACAAGAATACAGAGATTATCTTGATATAGCAAAACTCTTGCAGATGTTGCCAGTAATAGGGGCATTCGTGGGAAGTTATGTTAATAATAAGCTCCTTAAGCAATTGGGAGAAACTGCTGTCTATTCTTATAGAATGAGACTATTAAAATAAAAAACCTTATTGCAGGTTTTGGATAATGCAATAAGGTTTCTTAAATCACTTTCCTTTTTTTCTCTTGTTTTTGTAGTTAAGATATCTTTCTTCACCCTCTTTAAATGCTTCTTCTTCATAATCTGTTTCCAGATTAAGCTTAGGAACAATGGTTGGATTGCCAAAATCATCTATGGCCACCATGGTGAAATATGCTGTTAAAGCAACTTTTGGCTCATCTTCCTTAGTTAGATCTTCCACCTTCACAACTACTTTAACTTCCATGGAGCTTTTCCCAACAAAGGTAAGTCTTCCACAACATGTAACTAGATTTCCTATGTGTATGGGTTCATGGAATTCAAGCTCATCCACTCGAGCAGTTACCACCACATGCCTAGAATGTCTTCTTGCAACTATTCCTGCTGTATTATCCATCATCTTCATTACTTCTCCACCATGGACATTACCTAAAAGATTGGCTTGATCTGGCAGCATGAGGCTGCCAATGGATACCTCTGAATCTTTAACTCTTTTCTTTTCTATAATAATCACTCCCAATCTCTATAATTCATTTTGGATCCAAATCTTACATTCATGAAAATCCTTAAATCGCTTAACTTTTATACTATTATCATCAAGTAGTTTTTCCAGCATAAACTGATGTTTCTTAGCTAATTCACTAAGTTCCTCTAAATTATCAATTTTATATGCACTTATAAGATCAGGTAAACTTTCCAGTGTAATACCAGTATCATGGAAAGCATCCTCCCACTCGACATAAATTTCAACTGCAGCAAAAAGTGGAGTATATGGATTCCCTTCTTCGCAATTATAGTAGATTTTATTGTATGAATTTATGAGTTCTTCATAAAACCCTTCCAATTCACACAAGTCCCTGTTCTTTCTTTTCATTTTTTCTTTATCTAATAAGAGCATTTTTTCAACTTCATTAATAAGTTTTAAATACTTAGCCTTTAAAACAGAAGTGTCTTCACTCCTAAAGGTTAAATTAAAAACCTCTTCATAGCTTCCTGGATGGTTTTCCATTCCCAAGATTTCATCCTTTAATCTTCCTCTTCCCCTTCTGATAACCGTTGAATTTAATAGGGCTATGATATTTGATATTAAATTTAGTAATGTTATGGATCTCTTTCTGGCTTCCATAAGATTATCCGATGATGAGAGTTTGTAAAACTCCTTATAAATCTCTGAAAATAATTCTTCAGCTTGAGAGATGAATAAGCTTTTGTTGGAAGTATCCGCTGCCTTTTTTCTCAAATTTTCGTACCTATCAAGATCGTCTTTTGAGCTGTAATATATAACTTTACCATCTAGAATAATTGATGTAATTCTCTCTTCATACGATGCAATTCTCTCTAGCCTTTCCCAAGAAATAGGCCAAAGATCAAATCCAATACCATCTACAATAAAGGTTTTTCCCAAATTATATCCCCTGTCTGTTTTAGGTATAAAAAATAAGTCCAAATCAGACCTTTTGTGGGTTTGATTAAATGCCACTGATCCCATTATTACAACACATGCTACATCATTAGGGTAGTCTCTTTTTATTTTATGTATAAATTCTTCTGCAACTCTCATCAATTCTTCCATAATTAATCACTCCGTTATCATATTGTAATTTCTTGAAGGTTAATTAACTTAACTGCACTATTATATACATTTCTAAACTTATGAGGATTTAATATGGTATCAAATACTACATCCATTCCAAAAACATCATGTATAACTCCCCAGATATCATTGCCAAAACTATATAATCTTGTATGTTTTAATATACTTGGTTGCCCTAATTTTGAATACTCCATGTTAGGATTCATCCAATAATTTGATATGACTTCTTCTAGCATTTGCCTAGAATTAATTTTTCCACTTCGAATATTATCAATATCTTCTTTAAACCTATGAAAGGTGTTCATAAAGTCATTATTTAGATACTCCCAAGTTTCATTATCTAATCCTATGTTTTCAATAGTATTATATACTGGTTTTGAGATTGTTCCTTTAGCATTATTGCAATATTTCACTGCTAGTCCTTCTCCAGAGAAAAAAAGATAATAAAGCTCTTCCAGCCCTAAATTATCCATATCTAAATTTTGGTAAATCTTATTCATCCCTAAATGATGAATCTCGTGGGCAAGATTGGAGAAGAATTGTTCATAGGAATAATCTTTACAAAGTTGAAGAAAATCAAAATGAATGCAGTCTTCATATACATATCCAAAACTAGGTCCAATGCCAATTGTAAATATTATTTTTAAGTCACTAAGGTTAGTATTACTTGGCAATCCTTTCTTAGCTAAAGAAATACTATCATGTAAATCACTATTAATTGGACGTTCTTTTAGTTCATATAACTTTATCCAATAGTATTCCATATTATTAATAGCATCTATATAATATTTATGATGAAGCTTTAAAAGAGTATTGTTAATCTCTTCATCCCTTATTTCTATAAGACTAATTAGATAATCATAGAACTCTTCTTTTGATATACTCCCACCATACCGTCTAAATTCAAATAA
>JAUWAD010000121.1 GCA_030602225.1 Bacillota bacterium
AGCTCTTTATGTATTAAATTTATCATATAGGGGTGATAATTTCCATACAAACAAAAAAATACCCCAACTATCTTTTAGTAATAGTTGAGATATCTTTTTAATGGTGCGGGAAAGAGGACTTGAACCCCCACGTCAATGACACTAGATCCTAAGTCTAGCGCGTCTGCCAATTCCGCCATTCCCGCCAGTGGTGATCCATCCGCGACTCGAACGCGGGACACCCTGATTAAAAGTCAGGTGCTCTACCGACTGAGCTAATGGATCATAATAATGGGGTGGATGATGGGATTCGAACCCACGACCTCCAGAGCCACAATCTGGCGCCCTAACCAACTAGGCCACACCCACCATATTTTTTTCTTGGAGCGGGTGAAGGGAATCGAACCCTCGCAGCTGGCTTGGGAAGCCAGTGCTCTACCACTGAGCTACACCCGCAATGAAATTTTCATTGCAAATACAACTCGCTCCGCCAGCTAGTTCAACTGCTGACTTATATGATTATAGCAGTTTCAAATATCCTTGTCAACAAGAATGAATCAACATTATCCATTTTTTTGAGAGGGAAAAAATGACAGTTGCTCCATATTTCTATCCAGCAAATTGCTCATGGAAACACCTAGTAGTCTAAGGCTTTTGTCCCATTCCATCTCACTAAAAAGACTTATAGCCAATGAATAAATTTCTTCTCCATCACTTATGTAATGACCATATGTCCTTGACTTGGTGTGGGAAATAAATTCCTCATCCTTAATCTTTACAGTTAGAGTCCTGCCATGAAGGTCTCTTTTATCAAGATCACTCTCCAGTTCATAAGAGAAGTCCTTTAAATAACTTAGTAACATCTTCTTATCCCTTGTAGGTCTAAAGGTTCTTTCAACTCCAATGGATTTTCTCTCCCTTGTGGTTTCTATCTGCCTTCTATCTATTCCCCTTATTCTTTCATATATTTCCACTCCACCTTTTCCAAAAAGGTCAATAAGTAAGTCTTCTTCCAGGGAAAATAGATCTTCAATTGTATAAATTCCTATGGAGTTTAGCCTTTTCTGTGATTTTGCACCAATTCCATAGACCTTCTTAATGGATAATGGAAATAGTATTTCAGGCATCATCTCTTCAGTGATCACCATGAATCCATCTGGTTTGTTCCAGTCAGAAGCTAACTTTGCCAGAAATTTATTATATGACACACCAATTGAAAGAGTTAACCCGGTTTCACTAAGTACTTTATCCTTGATCAAATCTCCTATCTGCTCAGGTCTTAATGGAATATTGGAGATATCCATATAGGCTTCATCTATGGATAATGGTTCTATCTTATTAGAAATACCCCTTAGAATAGTGAATACCTGCTTTGAAACCTCCTGGTACCTCTCCATTCTCCCCGGGATGAATATTCCATGGGGGCATTTTTCCCTGGCCATGAATATGGGCATGGCTGAATGAATGCCATATTTCCTAGCTTCATAGTTACATGTTGTGACAATACCTCTATTACTTCTTCCACCCACAATAACGGGATTACCCTTTAATGAAGGATTATCCCTTTCTTCCACCGATGCATAGAAGGCATCCATATCCAAATGTAAAAAATTAAGGGGTTTTCCCATAAAAATCTTCCTTATCTTAAGTATATGGTCTTATAGTCAATTCTATCATTTAGGGTAAGTATTCCATAGCTTCCTAGATTTTCAAATCCCCTTGGATGAAATGGACTTCCTGGATTAATTAGGTACAAATCATCCACTTTATCATAGGAAGGAATGTGGCTATGACCAAAGAGAGTAATATCAGCATTCTTCTCCATGGAAAAATAGTACAGGTTTTGAATCCCATTTTTTACCCGTTGTTTATGCCCATGGGTAAGAAGAATTCTTCTTCCTAATACATGAACCACTTTCTCAGTTGGATAGCTGGAGCCATAATCTCCATTTCCTGCGACAATATGGGTCTCAAGATTTAAGTTTCTTCCAATTACTTCCCCATCCCCCACATAATCACCAAGAAAAAACAACATATCAATGTCCTTCTTCTCCTTTAACATCCCAATTAGTGGGATTACAATTCCATGGGTATCGCTAATTACCAGTGCCTTCATCTTTCTCACCTAATATTTCAATTAACTTCTCTCTAAGTCCATCGATTGCTCTTCTTCTGTGACTTATGGAGTTTTTAATATCTCCATCAAGCTCAGCAAATGTCTTCTGGAAACCATCAGGAACAAATAATGGGTCATATCCAAATCCATTATCTCCTTTTGGTTCTTCCAGTACTCTTCCCTTGCATATCCCCTTTACTGTATATTCCCTTTTATCTTCAGTAATTAAGGCAATTACAGACTGAAAGCTTGCCGTTCTATCTTTTCCTTTAAGATTCTTTAAAAGGGTTAGATTATTCAAATCATCATTGCCATCTTCTCCACCATATCTGGCAGAGTATACCCCTGGTTCTCCTCCAAGGCTATCCACAAATATACCAGAATCATCTGCCATAACCATATAATTAACCAGTCTGGATAATTCCCTGGCTTTTTTCAGGCTGTTCTCTTCCAATGTAACTCCATCCTCCACAACATCAAAGTCCACAAGCCCAATTTCATCCTTACTTAGAACTTCAATGGGAAGATCCTTAAGTATATCCCTAATTTCCTTAACCTTGTTCTTATTTCCAGTTGATAGTATAAGTTTTCTCATATTATTTATCCCCAATCAACTTATTGATTTCTCCTAAAATTGATTTTTGAATCTCTATAAGTTCACTGTTTCCCTTAATTGCTAGATCCAGCAAATTATCCAGTTCTTTTCTTGAAAAGTTGCCTTTTTCTCCAGTTCCCTGAACTTCTACGAATTTCTCGTTATCACCCATAATAACATTCATATCCACAACAGCTTTAAAGTCCTCCTCATAGCAAAGATCAAGAGCTGCTCCACCTTCAATTACACCCACTGATATGGCAGATAGATAATCTATTATGGGGAAAGATGATAATTCCTTGTTGGTATATAATTTATATGCTGCATCACAAAGCGCCACAAAAGCTCCTGTTATGGCAGCGGTTCTGGTTCCTCCATCAGCTTGAATTACATCACAGTCTATCCATATGGTTCTTTCTCCCAGTTTTTCAAGATCAACACATGATCTGAGTGATCTGCCAATAAGTCTTTGAATTTCTTGATTTCTACCATCGATTCTTCCCTTTGTTGAATCTCTCATCTTCCTTGTCATGGTGCTTCCTGGAAGCATGGAATATTCAGCTGTAATCCAACCAGTACCAGTTCCTTTAAGGAATGGAGGAATCTTATCCTCAATCATTGCTGTACATATTACCTTTGTATTTCCCATTTCAATAAGTACAGAGCCATAGGGATGCATTAAATAATCCCTGGTTATCTTAACTTCTCTTAACTGATCCATTTCTCTATCATCAATTCTCAATATTATCAACTCCTCATATTTAACTGCTAACTCCATTTTATCAAATTAATAGACCCTTTTGCATAAAAAAGAAGAAATAAAAGAATAAATCCTTTAATTGGACCTATCCTTTACTTCTTCTTTTAATCATAGCTTTAATTTCTTCTTGTTCAAATATTAATATTTCACTCATATTCATGGAACTATCATCTTCTAGGATTCTAATTAGTGAGTCTCTAAAAGCCTTCTTCCAATTGGAATTCTCAGGATAATAGTTCATAAGATAGGCAAGTAGCTTCCCCAAATCTGAACTCTTACTTCCTCTACTAACCTGTTCAAAATCCACCCTATGTAACTTACCTTCAAAAATAATAAAGTTCCTGAAATTCATATCACAGAGTATTAGATCATCATTAAATACCTGTCTAAAAAGAGTATATAGTTCATTAAGTAATGCCAAAAGATCATTGATTATATCCTCATATTGTGTAATTCCATTCTTTTCAGCATCTTCAAGCCAATCTAATAAGGTTACATCTCCCAAATCAT
>JAUWAD010000079.1 GCA_030602225.1 Bacillota bacterium
TTTTGCAGAATCTCTGGTATTCTCAAAAAAGAATAGTTATCCTGCAAATGTTATCTCCAGCACTAATAGTTCCATCTTATTTATTCCAAGGGAACAGTTGGTATCTCTAATGAGTAAAAACTCAAATGTCATGGAAAACTTTGCTGGTGTATTATCTTCTAGGATTCATATGCTAAATGATAGAATAACCAGTCTATCACTGGAAACCACCAGAAAAAAAATAGTTAATATTATATTGTTAGAATATGGGAGACAAAAATCATTTTATCTTACATTACCCTACAGTAGGAAGAAAATGGCAGAGTTGCTAAATATCCCTCGTCCATCTCTTTCCAGGGAACTTATTAAGATGAAAGAAGATGGCCTTATAGACTTTTATAAAAACAGAATAAAGATCCTCAATCTTAATGAGTTAGAAAGGTCGTTGCTATAAGTTTATTTTATAACAAACATATGTCTATAAATAAATCCAATTTAATAAAAATCCTCCCTGCTGATATACTGTAAATATCAAATTTTTTATATTTAGAAGGGAGGATTTTTATGAATAGTAAATTAAAGATGTTTATTTCTGGAGGTGTTATTGGATTAGTTGGTGTTGTTCTCCTGATCCTTGGAAATCCTGGAAATATGGGGCTTTGTATTGCATGCTTCTGGAGAGATATCACAGGTGCCTTGGGATTACATAGGGCTGGTGTAGTACAATACATCAGGCCAGAAATTATCGGAATCATATTTGGTTCAGCAATTATGGCTTTTATAGGTGGAGATTTCAAATCTAAAGGTGGATCTTCTCCATTTGTAAGGTTTGTTCTTGGTTTCTTTCTAATGATTGGTGCTTTAGTATTCTTAGGTTGTCCATTGAGAATGATATTTAGATTAGCCAATGGTGACTTAAATGCATTAATTGGATTGTTTGGATATGTTAGCGGGATATTCATTGGAATACAATTCTTGAAAAAAGGCTACAGTTTAGGAAAAAGCATAGAGCAATCACAAATAGCAAAATACATAATGCCAATATTTGGTTTAGTGCTATTGATTTTTTTAGTAATCAGACCAGCTTTTATCTTATTCAGTACTGAAGGTCCTGGATCTATGGCAGCTCCTGTAATAGCTGCACTGGTTGGTGGATTGATAGTTGGTGCTCTCCTTCAAAGAACTAGGATATGTACTGCTGGTGGTTTTAGAGACTTAATGTTGATTAAGGATACCCACTTCTTGTTTGGATTACTTGGAATTTTTGTATTTGCATTAGCAGGTAATCTTATATTTAACTTTGATAGTTTTAATCTAGGTTTTGCTAACCAGCCAATTGCCCATACAAATCACTTATGGAACTTTTTGGGAATGGCTTTAGTGGGATTGTGTTCATCCCTTCTTGGTGGATGTCCTATTAGACAAACAGTACTTGCCAGCCAGGGAGATTCTGATGCAGGAATAACTGTCTTGGGACTAGTTATGGGTGCGGCATTTTCTCATAACTTTGGTCTTGCTTCCAGCGGAGCAGGTCCTACTTCCAATGGTCAAATTGCAGTAATCATTGGTTTAGTTGTAGTATCTATTATTGGATATGCTGTTACAAGAAAATCTCAATTAAAGGTTAAATAGGGGGTAGTACTATGGAACATAAATTAGATGCAAGAGGATTATCATGTCCTGAACCAGTTATTATTACAAAAAAGGCTATTGAAAAAGACAAACTTGAAAACTTCACAATATTAGTTGATGCCCATGTGGCTGTAGAAAATATTACTAGATTTGTTAAGTCAAAAGGGTATAATATAATTGTAAGTGAATCGGAGGGTGAATATTCACTTACAATTTCTAAGTAAGGAGTATTTATGGTTGAAACATATTGTGTAGTAACCTTTGAATCAACTCAGCATTCTTTGATGTTCGAGAAACTGCTAAAAGATAATAAATTAGGTGTGAAACTTATGCCCGTCCCAAGACAGCTAAGTTCCAGTTGTGGAACTGCAGCTTATGTTAGTTGTGATGAAAAGGACAGGATTCTTGAATTAACAAAAATTAACAATATACCTATATCAGAATTTCATATACTTGAAGTATCTAAAAGCGGTTCTATTTTATCAAAGTTTATGAAGAAGTAATTTTAGAGTCCACCTTCTCGATAGGGGTGGACTTTTTAATTATGTTAAATGCAATATAACATGGTGAAGATTTTTCGAAAAAATAATATTAATCTGAAAATATAAAAATAAATGTTGACATTTAGTCATTTTCGTTTAAAATTAAAAGTGGAGTTAAAGAAAGGAGGTCGTGAAGATGTTAATAGTTAGAGAAAAAGCAATAATGAAAAATTTAAAATATTTGTATCGCGACCTATGTATAATTTAATTTTTTGAATTTTATTTAACCATAGGTGTATTCCTATGGTTTTTTATATCTTAAGTATTTTTTAGGCCATAGGTTTTCCTATGGTTTTTTTGTCGCAAACAAGGAGGGGATATGACATGAAGGAATTTAAGAAGATATTACCATTCTCAAAGGGATATAAGTTAATGTATCTATTTGGAATGTTGGCTATTATTGTAGCGCAATTATTTAATACTTTAGGACCACTTATTATAAGTAGTACCATTGACTCTGTAATAGGTGATGTGGAGTTTAGATCAAGCATAATAAAGTCAATTTTTGATCTATTTGGAGGTAGAGATTACCTTAAAGCCAATTTATGGTTGATTGGTATACTAATAGTTATAAATACAGCATTTAGAGGAGTATTTTTATATCTTAAAAGCTATCTTTCAGTAAAAGCTGCTGAAGAGATGTCGATGAAAATAAGGAATAAGCTATATGATCACATACAAAAGCTCCCTTATAGCTTCCATGTAAAGTCTGATACTGGAGACTTGATTCAAAGATGCACTTCGGATGTTGAAACGATAAAGAAATTTTTAGGTGTACAGTTAGTTGAAGTTGCAGGCTCAGTATTTATGCTTGTATTTATAGTATGGATTATGTTTTCCCTTAACATAACTATGGGAGTTATATCAGTTGCACTTATACCATTAATATTTGCCTTTGCATATATATTCTTTAAAAGGGTTCAAAGGGATTTTAAGGAAGCTGATGAAGCTGAAGCTAAACTCTCAACAACATTACAGGAAAACCTAACAGGTATTAGGGTGGTTAAAGCCTTTGCAAGGGAAAAGTATGAACTTGACAAGTTTGATGTCAAGAATATGAACTATAGAGACCTTGTCAATAAACTAATTCTGAATTTAGCAATGTATTGGTCCATATCTGATTTAATCAGTTTATCACAGGTGGGTATTGTTATTGTTGCTGGTACCATTTTAGTGGTCAGTGGCAATTTGACCTTAGGGATTCTAGTTGCCTTTATTAGTTATGTAAATATGATAATATGGCCTGTTAGACAAATGGGTAGAACACTAACTGACATGGGTAAAGCAACTATATCCATCAATAGAATTGATGAAATCCTTGCCACTCCTATAGAGGTTTTAGTGGAAAATGGTCAAGAACCAGAAATTGAAGGTAACATTCAATTTGAAAATGTGGTGTTTGCATATGATGATGAGAAACCTGTATTAAAGAATATTAGTTTTTCAGTATCTAAAGGTCAAACCCTAGCGATTATAGGTTCAACAGGTTCTGGTAAAAGTTCTCTGGTTCATCTGTTACCAAGGTTATATGAATATACTAATGGTTCAATAAAAATTGATGGTATAGAGCTAAACACCATAGATAAAAAGTGGATTAGACATAATGTAGGACTGGTTTTACAAGAGCCATTTCTATATGCTAAGTCAATTAAGGAGAATATAAGGTTAACAGATCCTAAAAAGCCGGATCCAACCGTATATAGAGCAGCAAAAACTGCATCAATTCATGATGATATTGAGTCATTTGATAAAAAATATGAGACCATGGTTGGTGAAAGAGGAGTTTCATTATCTGGTGGACAAAAACAGAGAATGGCAATTGCTAGAACAATAATCAGTGAAACTCCAATTGTCATATTTGATGATTCTCTTTCTGCTGTAGATACGGAAACAGATGTTCAAATTAGAAAAGCATTGGAAAAAAGAAGAGATAAATCTACAACTATAATAATATCCCATAGAATATCAACGGTTTCAGAAGCTGATATTATATTAGTTATGGATAAAGGTAAAATTATTCAAAGAGGTACCCATAAGGAGCTAATAGCTACAGACGGGTTATATAAAAGAGTTTATGAGATACAGACGTCTCTGGATGATGATTTAGAGGCAATTTAGGAGGTGACACTATGGAAGATACACAGATTAGAAGTAACAAAGTTGAGATAAAGATTTGGAAGGACTTCTTCACTTATTTGAAACCATATAAAAAGCAGTTCTTGAAACTTACAGGTTTTATGGTAGCTCTGGGAATACTTGATAGTACCTTTCCCATTTTATCAAAATTTGCTGTAGATAGTTTTATAGAAAAAGGTTCCTTGGAAGGGCTTTCGATATTTATTGTGATTTATTTTATAGCAGTAGTTGCACTATCACTAATTATATATTTATTTATTAAGTACGCGGGAAGGTTAGAAACATCCATGGCTCATGACATTAGAAGAATTGGATTTATTCGACTTCAGGAACTGCCATTGGCATACTATGATAATAAGGCTGTTGGGTGGTTAATGGCAAGGATGACCTCGGATATAACCAGGCTAAGTGAGACTATTTCCTGGGGATTGGTTGATCTTTCCTGGGGAATGACAATGATGACAGGGGTAACAATATATATGTTTATCCTTAATCCAAGACTTGCATTAATAACCTTATCAGTTATTCCTGCATTGGCTATTGTATGTGTCTATTTTCAGAAAAAGATACTTTTAGCTCAAAGAGATGTTAGAAAGATAAATTCTCAAATTACCGGTGCATATAACGAAGATATCCAAGGAGCAAAAACAACAAAAACACTGGGTAGAGAGAAATTAAATTTAGATGAGTTTTCAGTTTTGACAACTTCACTAAAGACCAATGCCATTAGAGCAACTATACTTTCATCCATCTTCCTACCCCTAGTAATTGGATTGGGAAGCATTGGAACAGCACTAGCCATAAGCTTTGGAGGCAACTATGTACTTGAGGGAATTATAACATATGGTACTTTGGTTGCATTTATATCCTATACCGCTCAATTTTTTGAGCCAGTCAGACAGATGGCAGTAATATTTGCCGAAATTCAAGGTGCTCAAGCATCTGCTGAAAGGGTATTCTCACTTTTGAAGGAAGAACCTTCCATTAAGGATTCTGAGGAAGTTATTAAGATGTATGGTGATATTTTTAACCAGAAAAAAGAAAACTGGCCTGAAATCCATGGTAAAGTTCAATTTAAAGATGTTAGTTTTTACTATAATCCAGATGAACCAGTATTGGCAAATTTCAGTATTGATGTAAATCCTGGGGAAACTATTGCATTGGTGGGTGAAACAGGATCTGGAAAATCAACCATAGTTAATCTATTCTGTAGATTCTATGAACCAGTAAAAGGTGAAATTCTCATAGATGATAAAAACTACAAAGATTTACCTATAAACTGGATCCATGATAATCTTGGATATGTACTTCAAGCACCACACTTATTCAGCGGAACTATTAGAGATAATATCCGCTATGGTAAATTAGATGCAACAGATGAGGAAATTATTGATGCGTGTAAATTAGTAGATGCTCACAAATTTATTATAGAGCTTGAAAACGGTTATGATACTCAAGTAGGCGAAGGAGGTAACCTATTATCCACTGGTCAGAAACAGCTGGTTTCATTTGCCAGAGCTGTGGTTAGAAACCCCAGACTTTTCGTACTGGATGAAGCAACCTCATCAATAGATACTGAGACAGAGAAAATTATCCAAGATGCAATATCAAAGGTATTAACCGGAAGAACCAGCTTCGTTATAGCTCACAGATTATCAACTATAAGAAATGCTGATAGAATATTGGTGATTCAGCATGGAAAAATCATAGAGGATGGAACACACAAGGAACTGATAAAGAAAAGAGGATACTACTATAGTCTATATAGTAACCAATTTATAGATGAAAAGAGCAAGTATATACTTGGATAATTAAATCTCATAGGTTAATTCCTATGAGATTTTTCTTTTACTAAACCAATGTTCTTTAATTGCATTAATATAATAATTGTAAAATAAATAACCTCCTAAAAAACCACCAATAACATCTGTTGGCCAGTGTACTCCAAGAAATAATCTACTTATCCCCATTATACCTATATATAAACCTATGAAGATCTTAATCTTTAGTTTAAAGGAATCACTATCATTATGCTTAAGCAACAAATAGGCCACAGTTAGGAACATGGTCATGGTAACCATTGAATGTCCACTGGGATAGCTCAAACCGCTTTGTTCCACTAGAAAATAATCAAAAGGTCTACTCCTTTGAAATATTTGCTTCAGCAAATGGTTAAGTAAGTAACTTCCAAGGGATGATACGGTTAATAGTGTTGCTATATAGAGTTTCTTCTTAATGATAAAATATGAGATTATCATTGCCATTGTGGGAAATAAAAATGTCTCTGAGCCTATGAAAGAAATAAACTCCATCACCTTAACCAGGGTTTGGTTTGCATCATAATGGATATAATCTAATATAGCCTTATCAAATAGTATACCTTCACCCTTACCCATTGTCATAATTCCTAATGAAATGAATAAAATCAAACCCAATATACGAAAAACATTTTTCATATTTGTCATAAATACCTCCAAAAAGTAAGCAACGGGTTAAACCCGTTGCTGTTATCTTCTTCTCTTTCTCTTAGGTGCAATATGAATTGCAGCTTCATCAAGACCCAACGCGGCTTCAAAGAATGCCTCTGACAGAGTTGGATGAGCATGTATAGTTCTTTTAATTGCACTTACATCAAGGTTATTTGATATGGCCAAAGCACCTTCATGTATAAGATCATTGGCATGTGGCCCAAGTATATGAACTCCTAGAATCTTATTGTCATCATTGGAAGCAAGAATCTTTATGATTCCATCGGTTTCACCTAATGACAAAGCCTTTCCATTTGCAGAGAACATGAACTTACTTGATCTGTAATCTTTACCCATTTCCTTTAACTGCTCCTCAGTATATCCAACTTGAGCAACTTCAGTCATGGTAAATACGCATGCTGGCCAATGCTCATGATTTAAATCAGGTGTATGGCCCATTATTGTCTCAACAACATATTCCCCTTGTGATGATGCCACGTGGGCTAATTGAATACCTTTGGAGTTAACATCCCCAATTGCATATATTCCAGGTACAGTAGTTTCGTAATTATCATCAACCTTGATACCTCTGTTGGAGAATTCAACACCTATCTCATCAAGGTTAAGTCCTTCAACTAAAGGTCCTCTCCCTGATGCTATTAGTACATAGTCCCCAAGTACTTCAATTTCTTCATCTTTTTCCTTGTACTTTGCAACTACTCTTAGTTTATCTCCTTCTTTTAGGATTTCCTTGGCACGAATATCCACATATGTTTCAATTCCCTGCTTCTTTAAAAGGGGAGTTAGTCTCTTTGCAATCTCCTTATCAGCATCCTTTAGAATTCTTGATGCCAGTAGTATTACTTGAGAGCCTAGTTCCTGATATATACTTGCAAATTCAAGTCCGATTACTCCACCACCTACAACTATAAGTGTTTCTGGGATATGGTCTAGCTCCAATATGTCATCTGAAGTTATTACCCCTTCAAGATCCACTCCTTTTGTTTCAGTCATCTGTGGGTAAGATCCTGTTGCAATAATTACATTGTCAGCTTGTATCTCTCTAGTTCCACCTTCAAGAAGGTTTACAACTAAAGTGTTCTTATCCTTAAAGGTAGCCTTGCCAGGTACAAATTCTATGTTGCTATAAGAAGCTATAAGTTGTTCGATACCTGTAACAAGTGTATTTACGACTTTGTTCTTTCTCTCTAACAGTGCTTTCCCATCTAGATGATAGTTTTCAACTGTGATTCCAAATTCGTTGGCATGTTTTAAGGAAGCCATCATCTCGGCATTCTTGAAATAAGTTTTAGTGGGGATGCACCCCCTGTTAAGGCAGGTACCCCCCACTTCTCTGTTTTCTATAAGAATAACTTCTGCTTCCATTTGCGCAGCCTTAATAGCTGCAACATAGCCACCGGGACCAGCACCGATTATGGCTATTCTTTTTGTCAAGCATTACACCTACCCTTCGTATTTTACGATAATGTCTCGTGCTGCTTTAACTTCGTTTGGTCTTCTAACTACAGTATTATGAGGTGCAGATTTAACCATCTCTGGATCTGATGCAGCCTCCTTAGCTATTTGAATCATAGCTTTTATGAACTCATCCAATGTTTCTTTACTTTCCGTTTCAGTTGGTTCAATCATAAGTGCCTGATTGATTATCAATGGGAAGTAAATTGTAGGTGGATGATATCCAAGGTCTAGAAGTCTCTTAGCTATATCAAGTGTTGTAACTTCACTTAATGTATCCTTTAGACCACCAAGTACAAACTCATGCTTGTAAATAGTGTCTATTGGTAGATAATAATGATCTTTTAGCTGACTGCAAATATAGTTTGCATTAAGAACTGCCATCTCTGATGCTCTCTTTAGACCATCTCCACCAAGTGTTAATATATAAGTGTAAGCTCTTACAAGTATTCCAAAGTGGCCATAGAAATCCTTTACTTTTCCAATAGAGTTAGGATAGTTATAGTCGAAGTAATATTCCTCTTCTCCTTTTTCAACCATTGGAACTGGTAAAAACTCAACCAATCTCTTCTTCACTCCAACAGGTCCTGATCCAGGTCCTCCACCACCATGTGGTGTTGAGAATGTTTTATGAAGATTGAAGTGAACTACGTCAAATCCCATGTCTCCAGGTCTTGCATGACCCATAATAGCATTTGCATTAGCTCCATCGTAGTATAGTAATCCACCAGCTTCATGAACTATAGAAGCTATTTCCTTGATACCTTTATCAAATATACCAAGGGTATTTGGATTTGTAAGCATTAAACCGGCAGTATCATCACCAACAGCTGCTCTAAGAGCATCAAGATCAACTAGACCATCCTTTGTTGACTTGATTTCAACTATCTTATAACCTGCCATACCAGCAGTTGCTGGGTTTGTACCATGTGCTGAATCTGGAACGATTATCTTGTTTCTGTGTCCTTCTCCATTCTTTTCATGGTAAGCCTTAATAATCATAATACCTGTTAACTCTCCATGAGCTCCAGCTGCAGGTTGTAAAGTCATTCTATCCATTCCAGCTATTTCACAAAGTGATTGCTCTAGTTCATATAGTAACTGTAATGAACCTTGAATACAATCAGCAGGTTGAAGTGGATGGATATTTGAAAAACCATCATATCTTGCTGTATCTTCATTTATTTTTGGATTATACTTCATTGTACATGATCCTAATGGATAGAAACCAGTATCAACTCCGTAATTCTTGTTTGAAAGGTTTGTATAGTGTCTAATTACATCTACTTCTGT
>JAUWAD010000046.1 GCA_030602225.1 Bacillota bacterium
ACTACTCTACCAACTCAAAGCTATTATTAATAATTATTATCAACTACTATAGTTTATCAAATATTTATAAAAATGCAAGTAATTTCTAAAAAATTATTGTACCGAACACTTTTCAACTTTAAGGTACTTAATCCCTAAGTAACTTGCTACCTTTATCTCTACTTGATCATTCAATGTGTAAATTGTCCTATCACAGTATATTGTTATATCATCAATAACAATAACTTCATAATGCCTTTCTGCCTCTTTTGGTTTGCCTATCTCAACGGAAGGCTCTTGTACCTGTACTCAGCAATGATTTGGTTGATAAATATCAAGGGTAATTACTCTATCCTTGCTTTTTTTTAATATCATTTTTTTTGCTTTATCATTAATTAATATTTTCATACCATCACCTCAAAAAAAGTATATGTATATTATACACTATTTCTACTCAAAAAAAATAAAAATCTGTGCACCGGGTGGATGGCACACAGATTTAATATACTAATCTATACTTTTGATTTACTTCCAAATAATATGTCGTATCCCTCTTTTGCCAAGAATATTGCTAAAACAAACAGCATTGCTGGGAATACAACCAGAATATAGTTTGCATTTAGGAAGTTGCTTCTAATAAGCAATACAAGGGCTGATAGAGTAGCTGTAAGCATGAATATCATAGGTATTACAATCATCTTGTAATTCTTTCCTGATTTCTTTAACCACACTGCTACAGCCAAAAGTGCAAGTCCTGCCAACAGCTGATTTGAAGATCCAAACACTGGCCATATTACTGAATATCCACCAGTTGCAAGATATCCACCAATTAGTACTGTAACACCTGTTGATACATACATATTAGTCATAATTGACTGTTTTTCAACATTCTCTTTTTCAAAGAATTCTTGGAAGATAAATCTACTTAATCTTGTTGCAGTATCCAAGCTTGTCAATGCAAATGCTGAAACTGCCAGAGCAACAAAAGACTTGCCAACAGCAAATTCTATTCCAAATTTGGACATAAAAGTACCTACACCACTTGAGAATACATTTACCGGTCCACCTTTAAGTAATTCTGCCAAATCTCCCTGTGTTACATATGCAGCTGTAATTAGTGCAATTGTTGCTAATACTCCTTCGATTAACATACCACCATATCCTATTACTTTTGCATCCTTTTCATTATCTATCTGTTTAGAAGTTGTACCAGATCCAACTAGAGAGTGGAATCCTGATATCGCTCCGCAGGCAACTATAACGAAAAGCATAGGGAATAAGAACTGTTTATTAACAACAAATCCAGTAAAAGGAGCTAACTGAACACTAGGTCTGTAAATAACTAAACCTAAAACAGCTCCAGCTATCATTGCATATAATAAAAATGAGTTTAAATAATCTCTAGGTTGAAGTAATATCCAAACAGGTGCAGTTGATGCAATAAATATATATACCATAAGTATAATAATCCATGTGTTAACACTTAATGTAAGTGGGAATATGTACCCTGCCCAAATACATAAGAACAACAATATAACCCCAACAATCGTACCAACATTAAGAGATAATCCTCTTCTGTAAACCATGAATCCAAATCCTACTGCAAGTACTATAAATAAAAGTGAAGATGTGGCTGCGGCAGGAACTGCATGGAATGTGTTAGCAACAATATTTGTAAATGCCGCTACTACAAGAAGAAGTGTTAACCATGCGAATAAATCAAATAATAGCTTTCCTTTTCTACCCATATTAACATTAATAATTTCTCCGATGGATTTACCTCTATGTCTAATGGATGCAAATAATGATCCAAAGTCATGAACTCCACCAAAGAATATACTTCCAATAACAATCCACAAGAGTACTGGTACCCATCCAAAAATTGCTGCCTGAATTGGTCCATTAATTGGTCCAGCTCCTGCAATAGAAGCAAAATGATGGCCCAACAATACTGCTGGTTTAGATGGGACATAGTCAATGCCATCTGTCATCTCATGGGCAGGGGTCTTTCTGCTGGAATCAATCCCCCACTGTTTTGCTAACCAAGCACCATATGTAGCATATGCTACTAAAAATGCTATAATACTAAAAACGATTAACCAAAGAGCATTCATAGTTTTCCTCCTTTGTTATTTAATTGTCTTTTAGTGAATATACTTTTCTTACCTCATCACCTCTTTTACTGGTTATGATAAATTTGTCTTCAAGGCAGACCATTACTAGTCTTACATCCACCCAACCCTTAAATCCAAATGAAAAGCCTTTGTGGTGCTTGAACTTTTTGACTTTTTCCAAAACATTCTCATCAATATTACTTTCATTTCCTTCTATGATGATTACCCCGGTAATCATTGTAGACATATGTTCTTCATGAGGTTTCACCAAAGTATCTATGGAACTTATTAAATACTCCGTGAACATCTCAAAAATGGCATTATTAACTGTCTTAAACTTTTTAAATATGCAGTATTCATTATTCTCCATGGCATAAATCTTAGCTGATTTCGTCAGAATGTACCTCTCACTACGCACATGAAATTCAGCAAAAAGATCCAAGTTCTCTCCATTCAACTTATAATCTCTATGTAAATCGAAATTACTCCTTAACTTGTTTTCGATATTTGTTATGTATTTTTCAAAATCCATAAAACTCCTCCCTTATGATTAATATTGGCAAATGTCTATTTTACAACTTTATTGTACTGCTGCGTTTTTGTATTGTCAATGTAAATCGACAAATTAGCCTCCATAATTTTAAAACCTGATTTGAAGTCTATTTAGAAACTTCAAATCAGGTTCTCTATCTTTTCAATAAATCTTTAATTTGACAATCAGCCATATACTTAACTTTTTCTATATCAATAGTAGTGAACTCTTTATCCTTGTATACTATCTTCCCATCAATTATTACAGTATGAACATCTTTGCCATTTGATGAATATGCAATTTGTGATTCCAGATTGTGTCTAGGATAATAGTTTATCCCATTTAGGTCAATTAGAATGAGATCAGCCTTTTTCCCCACTTCTATCGAACCTATTTCATCCACCCAGTTAAGGGCATAAGCACCATTTATTGTTGCCATTCTTATTGCATCATTTGCACTTACACTTAGAGCATCAAGATTTACTGCCTTATTTATAAGTGCTGCCAGATTCATCTCTTTAAACAGGTTTAGATTATTGTTTGATGAAGCACCATCAGTTCCTAATGCAACTTTAATCCCTTTCTTAATCATTTTATCAATCGGGGCAAATCCACTTGCAAGCTTCAAGTTACTCCCTGGATTGTTTACAGGATAAACATTATTATCCAATAATATCTCTATATCCTCATCACTTAAATGTACACAATGAGCTGCCAGGGTATGATTCTCAAACAATCCTAACTCATATGAGTGCTTTACTGGAGATCTTCCAAATTGCCTATAGCAATCCTCCACTTCCTGCTTTGTTTCTGATAGGTGAATATGAATTCCTGTGTTTAGTTCCTTGGCTAGATCCGAAATTCTCATTAAATACTCAGGGCTATTGGTGTAAACTCCGTGGGGAGCTAACATTACTTTTATTCTACCATCTAGTCCGTTATCATACCTCTTATATAATGATATACTGTCGTTTAACTTACTATCTGGGTCATTCTTATCTTCAATTATCCCTCGAGTTAATACCCCCCTTATACCTGACTCCTCCATGCCTCTTACCACTTCATCCATTAGAAAATACATGTCACAAAATGAAGTTGTCCCAGTCTCTATCATTTCTGCCATGCTTAATAAGGACCCCCAATATATATCCTGCTTATTTAACTTTGCTTCCAATGGCCAGATTTTCTTACTTAACCAATCAAACAGGGGTAAATCATCGGCATAATTTCTAAACAAACTCATTCCAAGATGGGTATGGGCATTTATAAGGCCGGGCATCAGCAACTTATTCTTCCCATTAATTACTATATCACCTTCAAAACCATCATATTCAGATCCGATGTGAATTATTTTATTTCCATGAATGTAAACATTAGTATTCTCAATTATTCTATTTTCCTTATCTACTGTCATGACTGAAGTATCTCTTATAACAATTCCCACAACTTATCCCCCTAATCAATTACTGATATTGCTCCAAATATATCCTTCTTTTTATAAGTAATGTATGCTAAAACAAACCTTGTCAAAAGATCAATCCCCATGGCAATCCAGATCCAAAATATACTAAGATCAAAAATATAAGTAAACAATAAAACCAATGGAATTCTAATAAGCCATAACCCTGCCCCAACATTGACCATTGGTGCTTTTGGGTATCCTGCTCCTCTTAATGCACCATTGAGTAAACTTGCCATATTCTGAGGAATCTGTAGTAATCCCATTACAAACAAATACACAGCTCCTATGGATATAACATTTGGATCATCTGATAGAGCTCTCATAATAAGAGTTGGAAAGAATATTAGTGCTCCCCCTGCTATTATTGTTACAATCAGTGAAATTCTAATAAGATGTCCTAGATAAGCTCTCCCTAGATTACTATCCTTTTTACCAACAGATTGCCCTATAAATGTGGATGCAGCTATCCCAAATCCTGCAGCAGGCATGTATGATATAGACTCAGCTTGCAATCCCAGTTGATACGCTGCATATGCTGTTTCGCCAAATGTTAGTATTGCCCTAGTAATTATAATTGATGCAAATTGCCAAAAGCTCATCTCAAATGCAGTGGGTAGAGCAAACCTTATTAATTTAACAATTTCATCTAAATTAAACTTAAATTTAAGCTTTATATTCAACTTAGAAAATGCACCATTTTTAGAGAACATAACAAATAAACCCATCAATGCTGCAACTATATAGGAAATGTTATATGCTAGTGCAGCTCCCCTTAATCCTAATCTAGGAAAGTGGAAATTTCCAAATATGAGCAAATAACTCATTACTATGTTAACACCATTTAATACAGAAACAATTATCATGGGGACTTTTGCATTTCCCATTCCCTGTAAAATCCCTGCTGTTAATAGAATAATAGCAGTAAAGGGTAGACTCCATGATAATACTCTCAAGTATATCACTCCAGCTGATAAAAGCTCAGGTGATGGGTTAAAAATCATTAACAATGGTTCTGTGAACCAAAAAATTAATTGTTGAAATAATATGGATACACCCACCGCTAAGATAAAGGCTTGTTCTGATATCACCTTTAATTTTAGGTAATTATTGGCCCCATAGCTTTGAGCTACAAATACAGAATTTCCAGTTGCTATTCCCTTTAATACCGCCCATATTATTCTAAATAGAATATTGCTTATTCCAATAGCTCCAACAGCCACATTGTCGATTCTACTTACCATAGCCATTGATACAACGCCAGCTGTCATCTGCAGTATATTTTCTGCTGTAATCGGTAATGTCATGGATAGGATATTTTTTCTTATTAGTTTATCGTCTAATACTGCAGTAGTCATTTTTTCTCCTTACTTAAACAAAATTAAAAAATCTAAGTACTTCTATATAATCTGTTGCATGAAATGATACAGTATGCTCATCTTCTAATTTAGCACTTGGATAATGAGATGCCTTATATGCATGATGATGCCACTTATATCTAATTTCCACATTAAATTCAGAAGGTAGCTGTATTAAGCAATTGTCCAAGTTATCTGTCAAAGCTTCCTTTACACCTTCTTCTATAAGTTTAAGAGATAAGTCAGGGTGTATATTAATGGTAGAATTTCCCTTTCCCTCTTTAACTGATACAGTTCTTATTTTATTATTCAATTCATTTACCTCATCGCATAATCCCTTATCACCAGATAGGAATACCACTGGAACATTATGATAAGCAGCTATATATGAATGAATTAAGAATTCACTTGCCACTTTATCATTTATTGTGATTCTATCGTAGCTAGTATTCATAGTATGTGCAAGAGGATTCTTATTGGATCCCGCTGGCGAATGATACCCTACGTAAAGGAGAGCATCAAATGAAGAGTCAAGCTCTTGAACCATGGAGTAAAGTCCCCCTGCCCAGCTTCTAATAAGCTTGGTAATATGAGGTAATTTTTCATGATTTAGATTCCTACCACTATCATGAGCATCTTTAACCATTATCTCTTTAACCCCTGCACTAATAGCACCCTGACATGCAGCATTAACCTCTCTTGTCATCTGCTCAGCGAAACTGTAGTAATCCGATTTGCTCTTATCAGTCTCATCCCACACACTACATCCTGTTACACCTTCAATATCAGCACTTATATATATTTTCATTTAATTCAACTCCTTTCTATTATTCTAATATACCATTACTTCATATTTAAATGAATAAAAAAAGAACATTTTCTTTAATTGATAATATTTATCATTTACATCGCTTGAATCATATGATATAATTTTTTTGGCTTTAAAATTATCGCGGCAAATTTCTTAATGGAGATGATAATTAATGGCTAACATGAAAGGACCAAGATTTAAACTAAGTAGAAGACTTGGATTAAATGTATTCGGTCATCCTAAGGCAATGAACAGAGCAACAAAAGGGACATCACGAGCAGACAAAAAGCTTTCAGAATACGGACAGCAGTTACTAGAAAAACAAAGATTAAGAGCTTATTATGGTGTAATGGAAAAGCAATTTGCTAAGTACGTTGACAAAGCTAAGAAGAGCGATGATCAAACAGGTCATGCACTGATAAAAATTCTTGAGTCTAGATTGGATAATCTAGTTTATAGACTAGGATTTGCATCATCTATTAGACAGGCTAGACAGATGGTTGTTCACAGACATATAACCGTAAATGGTAAAAGAATCGATATTCCATCCTATTTATGTAGTCCCGGAGATGTGATTGCTCTTAAAGAGAAATCTCAATCCATAGAACTATTTAAGGAAAACTTCCAGAATTCATATCTGAATTCCCTTCCCTATCTATCAAAGGATGAGGAAAACTTTAAAGGTACTTTTATTAGATTACCTGAAAGATCAGAAGTACCAATAGAGATTGAAGACCAATTGGTAGTAGAATTCTACTCAAGAAACTAATCTAATCTAACAAGAAAGAGGCGTTAATTATACGCCTCTTTCTATTTTTTAAGTATTTCCATAAACTCTTGACCAGTAATTGTCTCCATTTCAAGCAAATAATTGGATAACTCTCTTAACTTATCAATATTTTCTGTTAGAATCTGCTTAGCTTTTTCATGGGCAGATTTAATAATACTTAGAACCTCCTGATCTATTTTATATGATGTCTCAGCTGAACACATCAAGGATGAATCTCCTCCAAGGTATTGGTTAGTCTGTGTTTCTAACCCCATCATATCAAATGTTTCACTCATCCCAAACCTTGTGACCATTGCTTTGGCTATCTTTGTGGCTTGTTCAATATCATTTGAAGCTCCTGATGTTATAGATCCAAATACTATTTCTTCTGCAGCTCTACCTCCTGTTATTGTTACTATTCTGTTGAACAATTCTTCTTTACTCATTAATACAGATTCCTGTTCTGCTATCTGCATGGTATATCCAAGTGCTCCAGATGTCCTGGGTATTATAGTAATCTTGTGTACAGGATCTGAGTTTGTTTGCATAGCAGCAACTAATGCATGTCCAATTTCATGATAAGCAATTATTCTCTTTTCTTTCGTTGAAATAACTGCTCCCTTTCTTTGATATCCAGCTATTACCACCTCAACTGACTCCTCAAGATCAGACTGAATAATTCTACTTCTTCCCATTTTAACCGCTCTTAATGCGGCTTCATTTACTATGTTAGCTAAATCAGCCCCTGATGCTCCAGCAGTAGCTCTAGCTATTGCATTGTAGTCTAAACCTTCCTCCACCTTTACCTTATTAGCATGGACTTTTAAAATTGCCTCTCTACCATTTAAATCTGGCAGTTCCACTGGAACCCTTCTATCAAATCTACCTGGTCTTAATAATGCCTTGTCCAATGACTCAGGTCTATTTGTGGCAGCAAGGATAACTACTCCTTCTTTTCCATCGAATCCATCCATCTCAGTTAACAACTGATTTAATGTCTGTTCCCGTTCATCATTTCCACTAAATCCAGAACCATCTCTTTTTTTACCTATGGTGTCTATTTCATCAATGAATACTATACATGGTGCTTTCTCCTGGGCTTGTTTGAACAGATCTCTCACTTTTGCTGCACCCATTCCAACAAACATTTGAACAAACTCTGATCCAGATATGGAGAAAAAAGGAACTTTTGCTTCTCCTGCGACTGCTCTGGCTAATAGTGTCTTACCTGTTCCCGGAGGACCAACCAATAATGCACCTTTAGGTAGATTCGCTCCTATATCCTTGTACTTCATAGGGTTGTGGAGAAAATCAACAATCTCCTCCAGAGCTTCTTTTGCCTCATCCTGACCTGCCACATCCTCAAAGGTCTTCCCTGTGGTGGATTCAACGTATATTTTTGCATTACTCTTACCAAAGGACAAAACGTCATTTCCTCCCATCCTCTTTTGCATACTTCTCGCTAGTAATTGACCTATAGCAACAAAAATAGCTATTGAGATTACCCAAGAAATAATTGTACTTAAAAGGGATGGAGTAGTATCAGTAATTTCCCTTGAAAATTTTACATCAGCATCATAAAGCCTTTGAACCAGCATAGGGTCTTCCATTGTTCCTGTAGTATAAATTTTATCCTCATCTGATTTAACTCTAATATAGATTTGATTATCTTTAATCTCTACCACATCTACTTCTCCATCCTCCAGCAAGTTCAGAAAATAGCCATAATCTATACTTTCCATGTTTGTTTTCATCATTCTTGGAAATACTATGGAATTTAATATTATGACTACTATCATCGCTATCACATAGTAGTAGACTAATGGTTTTTTTGGTTTTCTCAAATTCTTCATTTTATGCTCCTTTATTTTAGCATTTTAATCAACTGCTTATATGAAACATCCTTAGCATATTCTTCATCAATATTAGGGAAACATTCCCTATGACTTATATATCCTAAATACCCGGAAATTGATGATCTAACAGCGGATATTTGATAGTATTTAGTCTCATTATCATATATTATCTTCTCCTCAATTCCCTTATCAATTATTATTGAGAATATACTCTCTAATTCTGTTATAAAAAAACCAGGGTCTCTTTTTGTGTCTAAATCATGATTGAATATTTCATCCAATTCCTTATAGTTAGTGGCAAGACTTAAGGTAGAGTACTTATTTTCAATATTCTCCTGAAGTAAACTTATTATCTTAAAATATTTATCTCTAAAAGTATTCTCTCTAATTACTAGATTTTTTACTGTAGCAATATCCTTTTGAATATTGTAAATAAGGGCCATGGATATGGCCTCTTCTTTACTACTAAAGTAATCATATACTGTACCTTTGCCTATATTTGCTGATTTAGCAATCTCTGAAACAGTTATTTTATATGGATTATTTCCATTTCTCAATAACTCCATAATACCTTCAAATACTGCTTCTTCCTTTTCAGAAAATCTTCTATATATCATGAAGCTCCTCCTCCATCAAGGCAACTCTTCTCATCTTATTCTTGTGCAGTAAATCATACATAACTGGAACAACAAATAACGTCAAGACAGTAGCATATGCTAAACCACCTGATGCTACTATTGCCAATGGCTGAAGAACTTCTGCACCCATACCCATTCCAAATGTCAAAGCACTTAAGCCAAGGATGGTTGTAATAGCTGTCATAAGAATTGGTCTCATTCTGGTTTTACCAGCTAAAACCAAGGCTTCCTTTTTATCTATGCCTCTATCCCTTAGTTGATTAGTATAATCCACAAATACTATTCCATTGTTAACAACAACACCAGTTAAAACTAAAAATCCTAGCATTGCAATTAAGCTTATGGGATTACCTGTTAAGAAAAGGGTTAGTAATCCTCCTGTAAATGCCAATGGTATGGTAAACATTACAATAAACGGTGAGAGTAATGATTGGAACTGAGCAACCATTATTAGATATATAAACACAATAGCTAATAAAGTCATATAAATTAAATCCCTTAAAGAATTATTTATAAGCTCCTGTTCTCCTCCAATTTCTACTGTGTAGCCAATAGGAATTTCCATCTCATCAATTCTTTCCTGCAGTACTCTTCCCACTAGTCCTATATTATAACCTTCAGCGATACTGGCTGTGACAGAAAGATATCTTAACTGATTATCTCTTCTTATAGACCTTAGTCCTTCCTCTTCAGTTATAGCTGCAATATCTCTTAACAAAACCCCACTATTATTTTGTGTAGTCAACTCTAAGTTTGCTAAATCGTCTCTGCTAAATTCCTCATACTTACCTTCTATTACAATTACAGGTAAATCTGAATCTCTTGTTGATATGGTTGTTGCAGTCCTGTTTGTTCCTGCAATAGAACTAATCTGTGAGTATATTTGTGCTACAGTTAGTGAATTTTCCATTGCCTTTTCTTTATTAACTGTTACCTTTATTTCAACTCCCTGACGATCTAATCCTGATGAAACATCTGATGTCCCATCAAGTTCATTTAATATATCTGTAACTTCATATGCTAATTCTCTTATGGTATTAAGATCTCTTCCCTTGACCAATACCTCTATCCCAGATCCCCCTAAAGCAGCCATATCCATATTTCTATTATCAACTGAAATCTGAACTCCTATTTCACTTCCTGCTTCTTCCACAGCTACCATTATATCTGCATTTTTTATTCCGCTATTTTCTTCAAGAATAATATACATGGAAATTTGTGAGCCTCTGTTACCACTTCCACCAAAACCTCCAAATGAACCTCCTCTAAATACTCCTACTGTATCTACACCGGGTATTTCAGATATCCTAACTACAGCTTCATCTGCTTTAACTTCCATTTCTTCTGGAGAAATCTCCTCATCGAAAACTATGTTCCCAGAAATTTGAGGTGCTTCCATATCTGGTATAAACTGAGTTCCCATGGAATATGCAAGATAACCGCTTAGTCCTAACAATCCAATAACAAATATCATAACCACAAACTTATACCTTAATGTCCACCTTAGTATAACTTCGTATGAAGTTAGTAATTTGTTTAGTAAAGGGTATTTCTTCTCCTTTGTATTCTTTAACATAGAAGCACTCATGGCCGGCACAAGAGTAAGTGCCACAATTAAGCTTGCAAATAGGGAATATGCTATTGTTAATCCCATATCAGTAAATAAATCCCTGGATATACCCGTTGTAAATACTATAGGAAGAAATACACTTGCCGTTGTAACTGTAGAAGCGGTGATGGCACCTGATATCTCCTTAGCACCAATTACCGCTGCTCTTCCTGGGGACATACCTTCATTTCTAAGTCTATATATATTTTCTATGGTAACTATTGAATTATCAACCAACATCCCAACTCCAAGAGCTAATCCTGCCATGGAAATTATATTTATGGTCACCCCTGAAAAATACATCATTGCCATTGCAAAGATTATACTTATAGGGATTGACAGTGCAATTATAATAGTTGGTTTAATATCCTTTAGGAATACTATTAAGATTAGTATCGCTAAAACAGCTCCATAAAGAATATTATTTAAAACTGAATCAATTACAATATCAATATAAACTCCCTGATCCATTAAAGTTGTAATATTAACATCTGGATACTCTGAAGTTATATCTGATATTTTATCTCTTATATTTTTTGAAACATCGGATGTGGAATAATTACTCTGCTTTTGCATAGTTAGAATCACTGCATCATTTCCATTAACCTTGGCATAGGTTTCAGATGAATTGTCCAATAGGTTTACATCTGCCACATCTGTTAAATAGATCTTTCCTATTGCATCTTCACCAGTATCAAACAATAAAAGTGATTTCATTTCTTCGACACTTGCAAGTCTATCTCCAACTTTAACCAAGTAATCAACATCTTGATCACTAATATATCCTGCTGGCATTGAGAAATTCTGTGCAGATAATATTCCAGATATCATGCTTTTAGTTATTATACTATCTAGATTAGCTTGATTAAATGCCTGTTCTCTTGCTTTTTCAAATTCAACATAACCTTCCTCAAGCTGTCTTTTTGCATTAGACAATTCAGCTTCTAGTTTGTCAAACTCTGTTTTTAATAAAATCTTTCCTTGGTTTATCTGCTGTTCCTGTGAAAATAACTCAAGTTTTTTATTGTTTAAATCATCCTTGCTTTTTTCTAATTCCTTTAGGTTATCACTCAATACTGTCTTGGTTGAATTTAACTCAGCTAACTTCTCCTCTAGCTCTTGTTTTGCTAATTGCAGCATCTGAGTGTTCTGTTCTGAATCACCTTGTCCTCCTAGACCTCCGCCTAATACTGATGCGGTTATCAGACTGTTTATATCACTTAACTTAGACTCCAATTCTCTAATCCCTAGATTTATGGAATCTAGGTTATCTCTTAAAGCGTTGATACCATTATTTATTTCAGATTCTGCCAATAACAACTGTTCTTTTCCCTTTTGTATGGCTGATATACCTTCATCTAACTGCTTGTTCTGAGTGGATCTCTCTTCTTTTAATGTTGTCAAACCTTTATTAATCTCATCCAATCCATTTAGTATCTCATCTTCAGCTTCTGAAAGAGTTTTATCAGTTTTATCAAGTATTTCCTTGTTAAGTGTATCAATTTTTTCTTGGTTGATTATTATATCAACCCTTTCCTCCAGTAATCCTTCTCCACTTACTGAAGCTACTCCTGTAACTCCTTCAAATTGAGGCATTAAAACATCATTTACCCACTTGGTTGTTTCCTTAAGATCTTTACCTTCTATATCAACTGAGGACACCATGATGGGTAACATATCAGGGTTAAGTCTTAATATCATGGGACTTCCAACATTATCTCCCCATGCGCCTTTAATAAGGTCTAAGTTACCGTTTATCTCTATAATTGCAGAGTCCATATTCACATCGTTGGTAAATTCCAGTATTACAACGGATTGATTTTCACGTGAGATTGAGCTTACATTCTTAATATTATTTATTGTTGCAGTTAATTGTTCAATCGGTCTTGTGACGATGCTTTCAACCTCTTCTGGACTTGCACCGGGATAAGATGTCATAACAACTACATACGGTAGTTCAAGACTTGGTAGTAAATCTGTTGATAAGTTTAAGAATGATATAGCTCCAAGTATTAGAACCAGAATCATGGCTACAAATACAGTATATGGCTTTTTAACACTAAATTTTGGTATCAATTGTCTCACCTCTCCTTTTCCGACCGACTGGTCGGTCACTCATTAAGTATAAAAAAAAGACCCCTATTTGTCAAGAGATCTTTTAAGCAACTTCACCAAGGGTGGTATAATTATTAACTGAATTATTATACCTGGCAACCCAGTAACTATTCCCATCTTAACGAAGTTTATTACTGACATTTGAGCTCCAAAGAATCTGGCAAGAATAAATACGACTATTCCAGCAACAATTCTTCCATCAATCATCCCGGCTATTAGTGATAGATAAGTATTTTTCTTTATATAATTATAGATATAACCTGATACAAACCCGTAGGTTGCAAGTTCAAATACCATAATTGGTAACATTGGAAACATTGATGGCATTCCAGTTAAAACACTACTTAGCACTGGTGTTATAATACCAACCAAAGTACCATATAGTGGTCCTACTAACATTCCAGCAATTAGAACTGGTATATGCATTGGTAAGAATATCTGTCCTCCCATATTGAAACTATGAAATATAATTGGTAATAAGATACCAACTGCTATAAGAACTCCAGATAAGACAATTTTCTTGGTTTTCATTCTTCCTCCTACGTTATATAGGAGGATTGGTATAACCAACCCTCCCTTCTATTAAAGTGTTGATGCTAATTCAGCTAATGCACTTACATTATAATGCTCTATTACTCCATTATCAACAGATGTTGCGATATTTGGGTCTATAGGTACTTTCGCATAATTAGTAATACCTTGATCTTTTGCAACTTCTTCCACTTTGCTTTCTCCAAAAACATTTATCTTCTTTCCACAATCAGGACAACTTAAGTAAGACATATTCTCCACCAATCCTAGTATGGGGACATTCATCATCTTAGCCATATTTGCCGCCTTTGCTACGATCATTGACACTAGTTCCTGGGGAGATGTAACAATAATTATTCCATCTATGGGTAATGATTGAAATACAGTCAGTGGAACATCGCCTGTTCCTGGAGGCATATCAACAAACATATAATCGATTTCTCCCCACTCCACATCTGACCAAAACTGTTTTACAACTCCTGCTACTATTGGGCCCCTCCATATTACTGGATCTGTATCATTTTCTAGTAATAAGTTTACACTCATTATCTTGATACCATTATCACTTACCTTAGGAACAAGACCCTTGCCATTGGATACAGCCTTACCATCTATTCCAAAAGCTTTTGGAATTGATGGACCAGTAATATCAGCATCTAGAATGCCAGTCTTAAAACCCTTCTGGTTCATGTTAATAGCTAACATTGAGGTTACAAGGGATTTACCAACTCCACCTTTACCACTTACTATCCCAATAACCTTCTTGACCTTACTACCTTCGTTCAGTTTAACAGAAAAATCTGTCTGTGGAGCTGTTCTGTCACTACACTCTACGCTACAGCTATCGCAGCTTGTATTGCAAGTATTGCTCATTTAATACGCCTTCTTTCTATTTTTATTGTAATTAATATACTATCTATTCATTCCTCTTTGAAGTCTATGTCGTCTACCTTTACGGCAAAGGAAAAGGTCCATTTCATCATCAGAACACAAGGTATATGAACCACCTTCAATTTTTAGAACCTTGCCATCAACTACTGCATCTGCTAACTTCTTACGAGCCGACATATATATTCTTTGAACTGTGGTTCTAGCCACATCCATTCTATCAGCACACTCTTCCTGCATTAGGCCTTCCTTATCAATTAATCTTATAGTTTCATACTCTTCTACTGTCATAATAATTTCTGCAGCTGAAGATGGTCTTTTGTTAAGTGGCCCATATAAATTCGTTTCTGGTAAACAGCAAACTTTTCTCTCTTTCATTGGTCTTGCCAATTCTATCACCTCCATACCCTAGTATTATACCATGGATTAAAAATCCTTACTAGTGAGATTATTTATCAATTATTATAATACTCTTAATATCTAATATTATCAATACATCATAAGTTCTTCCTTTAAGTTTTCAGCTTAAAAATGGCCACTATATTCCAACCTATTACCTATATCCTTTTAGTTTATGGGCAGCAATATATTTTTAACCCCAAATCTTCGATTTAATAATTTAGAACAATACCTATAAAAGGTATAAAAAAGAATTCATTGAACTATTTTATAATTATACATTATGGAAACAATATTTAAATTGTGAAGTATAATTCCATGAATATGGAGATTATCACAAATAAAAACTCCCATTTGGGAGTTTTTACAATCCTAGAATCTTATCTATGCTAGCCTTGTCAAATCCAACAATTATCTGACCATTAATGTCAATAACCGGAACACCTCTTTGTCCGGATTTTTGTACCATCTCAACTGCCTTATCATAATTCTTGGACACATCATAATCTGTGTAAGTAATATTTTTTTGACTTAGGTAATCCTTTACCTTTGTACACCATGGTCACGATGGAGTTGAGTAAATAATAATATTGTTCATTAAAATTCCTCCCCTTTTAATTAATTATTATACATATACCATAAACTCCTTGTTTTAATCATATATTTTGTATCAACAAAATAAAACAAAGCATGGTGTAGTTTCCCACACCATGCTACTCAATTTCTATTTTGTTTGTCATACCCTTATCTGATTCTTTTTTTGGTACTGTTATATATAACACTCCATTGTCCAATTTTGCCTTTATGTCTTCTGATTTTGCATCCTTAAGATAGAGGCTTCTTGTCATTGATGAGTACCTTCTTTCCTTATGGACAAAATTCCTTTTCTCTTCATCAATGGTTTCCTCCCTTTTAATGCTAATTCTCAAATGTCCTTCGTTAATTTCAAGAGAAACTTCTTCTTTCTTAACTCCTGGTAATTCTGCTTCAATTACATACTCCTTATCCTTTTCTTCAACATCTAGTTTGAATGTGTCTCTGATCAAGCTTCTTCTTGGCACAATATCATCACTGAAAAAGTCATCAAGCATGCCATAAAAGTCCTCAAAGCTTGGTCCGATCAATTTATTCTTTCTGTTGAATGGTACTAAGCCTGCCATGATTAACAACTCCTTATTATAATATTTTAGCACTCTATTAGTTCAAGTGCTAATTCTTTTGCAATATTATTTTAAACCATTTGTATTGATTTGTCAATTGCTTTTTAAACCTGAGCCACACAAAGAGTGATTAATATTTGATAATGTCTTAGTATACCATTTATGATTATGTCCCAATATCATAAAACAAGGTATAATATAACCCTATGACAACATAAATGGGGTGACAAAAATTAGAAAGGTAATTTTAACTATGACAGAAGAAG
>JAUWAD010000073.1 GCA_030602225.1 Bacillota bacterium
TCTACTACAAATAAGGCACTTCTTCTCCGCCACCCTCATCATCATCTGAATTATCCTGATTTGAATGAATGCTACACATGACACCATCCCCATTCCAATTAATAATTCCTTTTCTTGGGCACAAGCGAGTGTTACCAAACATTTCGGATTTTGCCATTTCAAAATGACTATCATTATGATCTAAATTATTTGAATCTAGATAATTTACATAATATTTTTCTAACTGATTCATGTTTGAAGTACACACACCTTCCTCAGCTTTGTCTCTGAAGCCAGACAATCTTGGTATAGAAATGCTAGCAAGTATACCTAAGATAGCAATGACAACCACTAACTCAATAAGTGTAAATCCATTATTTTTTATTAATTTTCTACATTCCATTTAATAGATGCATTCCTCCCTTAATAGCAAGTCCTGCAATCTATTATACCCTCGAAATTTGTTTAGATTAGATCATTGAGCCATTTATCTTCATTATGATAATTTTATCACATATATGGTTCTTCTGATATTTTTTGTATTTCCCTTTTGTATTCCTTACAGATCATTCTGACCACTGAAGAAATGAATAACCTTATCCTTACAATATCCAAGGCTATCCAACTGCTTTGATATGGCAGTTTCATAAGCATAGCTGGAAATTAGTATGCCATCATGCTCATACTTTCTAATATCCATCTTTGAAATCACAGGATACCCTTGAATGGTAGTCCCTCTCTTTTCCAGATTATCATCCACTAGGGCTTCAACCTGGATTCCAATATCAGTATTATCCCTTAATACTGACAAGATGATCTCTGCAACTTCACCTGCACCATAAAGGAGGATATTCTTAAATCCTTTTTTAGAGACAATACCTAGAAAGTCTTCAATACCCTTTTGTGCTAAATTATGTAATGTAATAAGTTCCTGTAAGTAACTGATGTTTAGGAAGTTCTTTCTAACCTGTCCCTTATTGGTGATTATATACCTTACAGTCTTAGAGCTAATATACTCTCTCTTTACATAACCACTGGACTCATATTCATCAAGATATGTATTAACCATAGAGGTGGCAGATCCAATTATCTTTCCTAGCTCCTTCTGTGTTGTATCAGGATGCTCCTCAATATAGTCAAGCAGCATAAGCTCCTTGTATTTTAGTGTTGGTAGAAAAAAACCATTTTCTTTTATCGCTTCTATGACTCTCACCTCTTAATCATTCGTTTGTTGAACGATTATATATTATCATACCACATCCTCTAAATCAATGATATGTTGTCAAAGAAATACATTTTAGTTCGAAAGTCCTGAAATTTTTCTAATAATAGTTTTAGACAAAATAATAACCCCGGAGTTAACCGAGGTTAAGAATGTGTTGATTTAGCTTAGGAATTGAACAATTTCCTCCACAAAACTATTATCCTCCTCAAAGGATGTGGTGGTCTCAGGAATAAAGGTTAAGCTAATATTTATCTTTTCTTTTCCCTCCAATTTTAAAATGATCTCAGATTCCCTATCCAAATTGAAAATAGCCATTGCTTTAGGTAA
Organism: Bacillota bacterium; assembly: GCA_030602225.1. GTDB lineage: Bacteria > Bacillota > Clostridia > Tissierellales > Tissierellaceae > Gudongella. The sequence goes on from JAUWAD010000073.1 coordinate 1,532, forward strand.
TTTTATATCCCCTTTCTCAATTACAATATCCAATATGTCTTCGTTTCTAAATACCATGTTTAAGAATGCATTCTCTGATTTCAGAGATGCTTCCAGGGCAATCAAAGCACCATTATCAAGACCAACTATGGAGATGGGAAGACCTTCAGTGATCTCAAAATCCCTTAACCACTGGACCACACTAAGGAGTCTGTCACTATTTAATCCAAGATTAAACCTCTTATCATAGCACTCCTCCTCAATGGGAGAAAGTAGATCCATGGATAGACAGGCATATCCACTTTCTATAAGTCTCTTCTGCAGGTATGTATTGTGGATCTTATGTCTATTTACCCTACTTCCCATACAAAGAATAACAACGCCCTTGCAGCTGGATGGTTTTGCAAGCACCCCATACATATAGCTTTTTAAAACAGGTATCCTTAAATTAACAATCTTTAATCCACCATCAATCATATATCTCCATCTCCCCTTTTCAAAGCCAAAATAACCTCTTCATCACTCACCTGATCAAAGTTCATGTAGTACATGCCAACAGCGCCAAGGTAATATGAGTCAACCTTCACAGAAACAATATCATCACACATACTCTTAAGCCTTCTTGCAGTATCAAATGGAATAACAGGTATGGCCACAAGAATCTTCTTTGGACCTCTTTCTTTCATATCCTTAATGGCAGCTATCATGGAAAGACCGGTGGCAATACCATCATCCACAAGGATTACAACCTTTCCCCTTGGATCAGGCTGAGTACTATTTCCAATATAGGTAAGCCTTTGTCTTTTGATCTCATCCTTTGCCTTTAATGATGCTTCCGCAAGCCATGACCCCTCAAGACCCTCCACTTCATAGTCATTACATACCATCTCACCATGTTCACCAATGGCACAGATTCCATACTCAGGATTAAGGGGATGACCAATCTTCTTAATAAACAACAGACTTAAAGGTGCATCCAGGGAGTCAGCAATTACTCTGCCAAGGATAACTCCCCCTCTAGGAAGGGCATAGACTATTACATCCTCACCCTTGTAGGGACTTAGCAATTCACCAAGTCTTTCTCCTGCATCAATTCTGTTCTTAAACAACATAATAATCACAACCATTCAATTAATAATATTCATGCCCAATAAATATAACTTCACTTTATCCATTTACATTATTAATATACCCAGGGATTGTTCCTAATATGTCAAAGTGGCAAATAAAAATGGACGGCATGGTTATTATGTTAGTAAATCCAGTATGATAGCTAAAAAATATTAGATTGTTGGGTTAAAGGTACTTATTCTAACAAATCCATATTTTAATATAGTTAAAAAGTTAAATATTTAACTATATTTATCTGATGTTATCATGTGAACTTTCCCTCAGCCTGTAAATTGTACTCCATATACTAAAAATTTCCATTTTTAAATCAATGGAATCCGTTATTTCCTATCTTCTAGCAAACCTGTATTTTTACAGGTTTTAATGTGCTTAATTACACATTAATAATTACCTATATTTCCTTGACACTTAAGGGATAAAGTAGTATATTTAAATTAATAAATGTTAATCTTTTAACAATATATTAAGGTGTATCCTTTCAACTCCTGGATGACATAATTGACATATCTTATTGGCATAAGAGTATTGTTGTAATGTATAAAAGTACAAGGAGATGATCATATTGAGCAGACTAAGTATTATCACCAAGGACAGAGCACAAGCAACTGTGGAGGATATGTACAAGGATCTGGAAAGAAGGATAACCGCTTCCCCTCCAGGTTTATGTCCCATTGACTTAACCAGTTCCTTCCTTAAGATGGCCCATGCTCAGACATGTGGCAAATGTGTTCCCTGTAGAATTGGCCTTGGCCAGTTGCAGAACCTACTGGAGGATGTACTGGATGGAAGAGGAAAATTAGAGACAATAGACCTTATAGAAAAGACAGCAAGAAGCATATATAATTCAGCAGACTGTGCCATAGGTTATGAAGCAGCCCATATGGTGTTGAAGGGCATTGAAGGCTTTAGAGATGATTATATGGAACATATTCTAAGGGGTAGATGTAATTTTGGAATCTATCAGTCAGTTCCATGTGTATCCCTATGCCCTGCTGATGTGGATATTCCAGGATACATAGCATTAATTTCTGAAGGAAGGTATGAGGATGCCATAGCACTGATTATGAAGGATAACCCCATGCCAGCAACCTGTGCCTATGTATGTGAGCATCCCTGTGAGGTTAGGTGTAGAAGAAACATGATTGATGATAGCATTAACATAAGGGGCCTAAAGAGATTTGCAGTGGATAATGCTAACTTTATCCCCCTACCAGATAGAGCTCCCCTTACAGGTAAAAGAGTTGCAGTAATCGGTGCTGGTCCCAGTGGATTAAGTGCAGCCTATTACCTAAGTTTGATGGGTCATCATGTGGAGTTGTTTGAAAAGAGGGATCACCTAGGTGGAATGCTTCGTTATGGAATCCCCAGCTATCGTCTTGCCAGGGAAACCTTGGATAAGGAAATAGAGACCATGCTATCCTTTGATGTAAAGATACATAAGGGAATAAATATTGGTAAGGACATATCCATAGTGGATGTTAGAAATAAGTTTGATGCAGTATATATTGCCATAGGTGCTCAGATAGATAAGAAGATTGGAATAATAGGTGAAGAAGGAGAAGGTGTTGTATCAGCTGTTGATATCCTAAGGGATTATGGCGATGAGAAATACCATGACTTTAATGGTAAGAATATCCTGGTCCTTGGTGGAGGAAATGTAGCCATAGATGTGGCAAGAACCGCCATAAGATCTGGAGCCAACAAGGCGGATATAGTATATAGAAGAAGAAAGGCAGATATGCCAGCCATGAAGGAAGAAGTTGAGGCAGCTGTAGCTGAAGGCTGTGAAATATATGAACTATCCCTTCCCCTTTCCATCGAAAGGAATGAGGAAGGTAAGGTAAATGGTCTAATAGTCAAGCCACAGATTGTTGGAAGTATGGATAATGGAAGGCCAGCCACAAGGGATGCCAAGGAACTGCCCATAAATATACCTTGTGATATGGTTGTTATTGCCATAGGTCAAGGTATAGAATCAAAGGACTTTGAAAAGGATGGAATTCCCGTAAGAAGAGGAGTAATTGATGCCCTGGCATCAGCAGGAGTGGTGGATATCCCTGGAGTGTTTGCAGGGGGAGACTGCATCAGTGGTCCTGCAACAGTAATTCAGGCCATAGCTGCCGGTAAGGTTGCTGCTGCGAATATAGACAACTACCTGGGATTCCACCATGTGATAGAAACTCCAGTTAAGGTTCCAGATCCAAGACTATCAGATAGAGTGCCTTGTGGTAGGGTAACCATGAAGGAAAGACCAGCTGATGAAAGAGTACATGACTTCCTTCTTTCAGAATTGGGAATGAGTCTTCAGGAGGCAAATCAGGAATCCAAAAGATGCTTAAGGTGTGATCACTTTGGCTTTGGAGTCTTTAAAGGAGGTAGGATTGAAAGATGGTAAATATAATGATAAACAATAAAAAGGTTACAGTACCTGAAGGTATAACAATCCTCCAGGCTGCGAAACTTAGTCATATAAACATACCAAATCTCTGCTACCTGAAGGATATGAATGAAATCGGAGCCTGTAGAGTTTGTGCCATTGAGGTTCTAGGAACAGAAAGACTTATTACAGCATGTAATAATATCATTGAAGATGGCATGGTAATCTATACTAATACACCAAAGGTCAGGGAAGCAAGAAAGGTAAATGTTGAGCTTATACTATCCCAGCACGATGCCACCTGCACCACCTGTGTAAGAAGTGGAAACTGTCAGTTACAGACCATAGCCAATGATTTGGGAATTACACAAACACAGTACAAGGAGGAAATGCCCTTTGCAAAGTGGAATATGGACTTCCCCCTTATCAGAAACTACGAGAAGTGCATAAAATGCATGCGCTGTGTTCAGATATGTGATAAGGTTCAGGATCTTAAAGTTTGGGATGTTTCAAACACAGGGTCAAGAACAAATGTGGATGTATCCCATAACAGGGTAATTGAAGAGTCAGATTGTTCCCTATGTGGTCAGTGCATAACCCACTGCCCCGTTGGAGCATTAAGGGAAAGGGATGACACTGATAAGGTATTTGAAGCTCTGGCAGATAAGGATAAGATAACCGTTGTTCAGATTGCTCCTGCAGTAAGGGCAGCCTGGGGAGAGTCCCTGGGACTAAAGAGTGAGTTTGCAACCATAAGAAGACTGGCAACAGCCCTAAGAATAATGGGGTTTAACTATATATTCGATACAAACTTCTCAGCGGATCTAACCATCATGGAAGAAGGAAGTGAATTTATAGAAAGATTAAAGCATAGGGAAACCTCCGTCCTTCCCATGTTTACATCCTGCTGTCCAGGGTGGATAAGATTTATAAAGACCCAGTATCCTGATATGCTGGATCATTTATCAACAGCAAAGTCCCCTCAGCAGATGTTTGGTGCCATAGCAAAGACCTACTACGCTGAAATACTAAATGTGGATCCATCAAAGATATTCGTTGTATCCATAATGCCCTGTGTGGCCAAGAAGTATGAGGCAGGAGTAAATGTTATGAATGATGCGGGAGCAGGTCAGGATGTGGATGTGGTACTTACCACAAGGGAAGTTGAAAGAATGATAAGAAGTGAGAATATAAACGTGGTGGAGTTAGTCCAGGAAGAGTTGGATGCACCCCTGGGAACAGGTTCAGGTGCTGCAGTTATATTTGGAGCAACTGGCGGTGTTATGGAAGCAGCCCTAAGAAGCGCATACTTCCTGGTAACAGGTGAAAACCCCTCCCCTGATGCCTTCAAGGATGTAAGAGGAAACGAAGGCTGGAGAGAGGCTACATTTGATCTTGCAGGTACCCAGCTTAAGATAGCAGTTGCCAGTGGACTAGGTAACACCAGAAGACTGATGGAAGCCATAAGAAAAGGTGAAGCACAGTATGATTTTGTGGAAATAATGACCTGCCCTGGTGGTTGTGCCGGTGGTGGCGGTCAACCAATATGGAATGGTATTGAGATGGCATATAATAGGGGTGAAGTGCTTTATGGATTGGATGAGATAAGTGATATCCGTTTCTCCCATGAAAATCCATCAGTGCTAAAGTGCTATGATAAGTATCTTCAAAAACCACTATCCCATACATCCCACAAGTTGCTCCATACAGATCACAAACAGTGGGAACTATATACTAAAAAAGGTGAGTGAAAAATTTTGAGTAAAAAACTGATAATAATTTGCATAATGCTACTAAGTATTACCCTATCCTCCTGCAGTGTGGACAAAGGTCCACTGGAGGAAATAACCTTCTCATATATGGAAGGAGTAACCTCCCTTGGTTCTGCCAGGATGGTGGATAATAATGTACAAATAGGTGAAAAATATAAAATAAACTACGAGATGTTAAATGCAACAGATCTCCTTAACACAAGGATAATAAAACAGGAAGCCCATATTGCCATAGTTCCCACCACATTAGCGGCACAGAGCTTCAATAAGGATCTGGGATATGTAATATGTGGAACATCCACCTGGGGTAATCTTTACATTGTTGGTAAGGAAGAATTAAGTAGTCTTGATGAACTAAGGGGTAAGACCCTTCATACCTTTGGCAGAGGCCTTACTCCAGATGTGGTCCTAAGCTTTATTATGGATCATAATGGAATTGATAGGGAAAAAGATGTTGATATGGTTTATCTAAATGGAGCAGCAGAAGTTGGACCCCTACTCATTGCTGGAAAGGCAGATTATGGGCTGCTTCCAGAACCAATTCTTTCAGCTGTGCTTCTTAAGAATCCAGATCTGAAGGTGGTATTTGATCTTAGCTCCATGTGGAGTGAAGCAACTGGAACAACAAAGGGATATCCCCAATCAAGTCTAGTTATAAAGAAAGAACTAATAGATAAGGATCCAAAGTTTGTGGAAGACTTCCTAAAGGCCTATGTGGAAAGTCAAAACTGGGGACTGGATAATATAGAAGCACTTGGAGACTTATCTGAGAAGTTAGTCCTTGGACCTCCAAAGATGGCCATAGTAAATGGTAAGGATAGACTGGGTCTTCATGATTTTAATATGGAAGATAGCCTGGATGAGTACATAGTGTACTACGAGAAAATATTAGAATTTGCACCTGAATTCATAGGAGGTAAGGTGCCTGGTGAAGAAATATACTATAAGAGATAAAAAAAACTCCATACTACCAAAGATAAGTCTGATCCTTATTTGGCTAATCCTATCTCTGATGGTTAACAATGATATTATTATTCCAGGAATTGGGGTAACATTGGAGAATATATTAAAGTTAGTAAAGGATAGTAACTTCCCTGTTACTATCCTTATGACCTTTTTTAGAACTCTTATGGTTTTCTTAATATCCACACTGCTATCAGTTATTCTTGCTTCCCTATCCAGCGTGTCTGAAAGTTTCTATAGTCATATAAGGCCAGTATTATCCCTTATGGCATCAGTTCCAATCCTTGCCCTTATTCTCCTTGCCCTAATTTGGCTTAATGTGGAAACTGTGGCCATATTTGTAGGTATAGTGTTTATACTTCCAATTCAATTTGAGAAGGTCCTGGATGGTATTAATTCCATAGATGAAAAGATCCTGCAGATGGCAAAGGTATATAAGGTTAAGAAAATGGTAAGGATAAGGGATATATATATACCAAGTATATTAATAGCCCTATCCTCCATAGCCAACTCCACCATGGCATCAGCGCTGAAGATGGTAATTGCAGGAGAGGTGCTTTCCCAACCAAGGTATTCCATTGGGTCAAACCTTATCCTTCAAAAGACTTATCTAAATACTCCCGGTGTATTTGCATGGATTATTATAATCCTTCTCATGTCAAAGACCCTTTCAAAAATAATCGATGTTTTAAGAAAAAAAGCCTTCCCCCATGATAGGATGTGATTAAAATGACCTATACCATCAGAAATTTAAGCAAATCATTCAATGAACTGAAAGTCCTTGAAAATCTTTCCATGGAAATAAAAAGAGAAGGTATTACCTGTATAATGGGTCCTTCAGGATGTGGAAAGACCACACTTCTTAACATTATAGCAGGACTTAGTACTGCTGATTCTGGAGAAGTAATTGGCTTTGAAGATAAATTATCCTATGTTTTTCAGGAAGATAGATTAATCCCATGGAAGAGTGTGGAAGAAAATATTCATTTTGTATTAAAGGGAAGAATGGAAAATGGAGAAATTACAAGCACAACAAACAAATTTCTATCCATGGTAGGTCTTGAAGAATACAAGAATTATTATCCCAATGCCTTAAGTGGTGGGATGAAACAAAGAATTTCCATACTAAGGGCTTTTGTATACCCTGCTGATCTGATGCTTCTGGATGAACCCTTCTCAAGCCTGGATCTGGCAAGAAAAAACAATCTGATACAATTCTTCAAGGATCTTGTGCTAAAGGAAAATAGATGTGTAATACTGGTAAGTCATGATATGGATGTGGCCATTCAACTTAGTAATAAAATAATAGTACTTTCTGATAAACCCACAAGGGTTAAGAAAGTCCTGGATAATATATACAGGATAGAAGAGAGAGAAGAAAACTATATAAAGATGAAAAAGCTCCTGGAGATGGAGCTATAATAAAGGCTCATTCTTATGATGTGAATGAGCCTTACTTAATACTAGTTATTATATCATCTCTTTGTTCTTATTCCTTAACCGCTGCAACAACTGTTATTTCAACCAAGATATTCTCCTGACACATTACAGCCTCCACACATGTTCTAGCAGGCTCGAAACCTTTCTCCACCCATGCATCCCAAACTGAGTTCATCTCATCAAAGTATGAGATCTCCTTTAGATGAATCAATGCTGAAAGGATATGATTCTTATCAGAGCCATACTTTACAAGTAGATCTTCAATCCTTTCAAGTATTGCCTTAGTCTGCTGGGCTACACCTAGACTATCACTTCCCACTGTTTGACCACATAAATAAACTGTATCATTATGTACTACAGCCTTACTCATTCTTCCATTACCTTCATATTTCTTTAATGTCATTTAAAATCCTCCTATCTCTTTTTCTTTAGACTATCAAAATCCTCCTAAATTGACAATGTACATATTAAGTAATAATATTAAGTTAATATTATCATAGGAGGATAAGAATATGAAGAAGATAATCATTCAAGTTAACTATCTGGTTAAGGAGGAACATTTGGAGGAATTCATCCAGCTACTTAAAAATAACTCAAAGAATAGTCTCAATGAACCAGGATGCTTGAACTACGAAGCAGCCATAGATGGAAATCATGTATTCCTCTATGAAAAGTATGTAGATATGGATGCATTCAACTTCCACAAAAGCACTCCACATTTTGCAAACTATGGTGCAGCTACAAAGGACCTTTTGTTAAATAAGGAAGTAAAGGTATTTGAAGAGATTTAAGTCCAACCCCTAAGGTCACCTTGGGGGTATTTTATACGCAAAATTTTGGTTATTTGGAGATCCTTTATATGTTCCAACTGTAAGTCATCCCACCGCTAAGAAGAATTTCTTCTATCACTTCATTCCAACATATTCCCTCTCTTTTTTCCTAATTACATTAAAAATAACTTATGCCAAATATTTGCAACTGGTATAAGGAATTATTCATAAATGGGTATATATATTATGAGCATTAGAAGTTATATTGTGGGAAGTAGTTTAAGAGGTGAGAAAAATGAAAAATATTCTAGTAGCTGTAGATGGATCTCCCACATCATTAAAAGCTGCTAAGCAGGCAGTGGACATTGCCAGAAAGTATTCTAGCTCATT
>JAUWAD010000080.1 GCA_030602225.1 Bacillota bacterium
TAAGTGGTCGGAGTGATAGGATTTGAACCTACGGCCCCAAGTCCCCCAGACTTGTGCGCTACCAAGCTGCGCCACACCCCGATGTCAAAATTGATTATAAACCATAAAATACATTTTGTAAAGTGTTTAAAACAACTATGATTTATGGTATACTTTACTTAATTATTTAAAGGAGGACTTTGCATGCTTGAATTTGTGACAGTGTTAGCTGCCATGTTTCTATTCGCTAGTCTTTTAGGATATACTCTTATTGTATTAAGAGAAAAAATCTATCTAAAAAACAACATAATTTTCATAGATAACAGACATATTTCACAAGATGAAATTGAAGATACGGACATGCAAGAATTCTTTTTAGATGGAACCAGATTAAAAGCTGGTGATGAGATTAGCGTGGTTACAAAATCCAGCGAAAAATTCAAAGGGATTTTAGTTGGTGCAATAAAACACGAAAACTCTATAAAAATAATCACATATGCTAATAAAGTGATTAAACTTAGAATCGATTCAATTAATCGATTTAAAATTATGAGTAAATATGGGAAATTTTTTAGTTAGGTGAGACTAATGACAGAAAAAAAAGGGGTAGGTAGAAAAAAAATACTGGTATATATCTTAGGCATTCTTGGGATATTTACCATTGTTATGCTCCTACCTTTAGTTTTTGGCCAAAGGGTTGACACAGTTCTTCCCAGGGAATGGACTTATGAAGTGCACCAGTGGGGTCAGGGACTTATTGTAAAAGATGAAAAGGTATACAAGACGGATTTTATTGGTGAGACATATCCCATAGTCAGAGAAGGAGACAGAGTAAGGGTAGGTGTTGAAGTAGCTGAAGTTGCATCCTTAAGAGATACAACTGATCTAAAGAATCAGCTGGAAACTATTGAAAATTGGATTTCTTTCCTTGAAAATGCATCCAGTTCAAATACTGATACTAATCAATCAAACATGGAACTAATTCTATCATCTATTCAAACTGAAATCTTGGAAGGTAACCTTCAGAAGGTAAGTAGTTTAAAGGAAAATCTTCTGCTTCTAAGATCACCAGATATAAATGAAATAAGTGACACTGATTATTCCACATCCAATCTGGAAGAGCTGAGAATACGAAGGACACAGCTTATCAATAGCCTTAGTCAGTATTCAAAGAAGCTATACTCCAATCATTCAGGAATAGTCTCATATAATGTGGATGGTTTGGAAGAATCACTAAGGACCACTCAACTAAGTGACTTGTCTCCTGTATATTTTGATATTATTGAACATGAAAAGGATAAGACTTCAGTTTTTAAGATAGTAGATAGCAGTGAATGGTATATTGGAGTCCTTATTGATATGGATGATCAGGAATATGTTCTAGGAAGAAGTTATGAAATTAAAATTACAGTTAATGAAGATGAATTACTGCAAATTAGAGTTCCGTTGGTACAGGATCTGGATTTCCAGGATAAAAGGATATTAATCTTTAAGTCCACAAGCTATATAGGTGATGTATATCATCATAGAAACGTATACTCAGGAATTTTATTAAGCAGGAATGAAGCTCTGGGAATACCAAATTCATCAGTTTTTAAGAAGGATGGAATAAACGGTGTTTTCATAAAGGAGTTTTATGGTGTTGTTAGATTCAGAAAAGTTGAAATCTTAGGTGTTGAAGGAGATATAACCTATGTGAGTAGGGGAAACAATGATGGATATTTAACATCAAGAGATGGTGATAGAATAAGAACTCTAACAATTCATGATGAGGTTATAAAGGATCCTTCAAAGGTCTATGAGGGTCAGATTTTAAAGTAATAGGGGTGTGTAAAATTAGTATCAAGGATAATATTGTTGAGATTGAAAATAGAATTGATCAAGCTATAAAGAGGGCAGATAGAGAAGATAAAGTAACCTTAGTGGCCGTAAGCAAGACGCAACCCATTGAAAAGATCATTGAAGCAATGAATAGTGATTTACTGGATATTGGAGAAAACAAGGTTCAGGAATTAATTGATAAGATGGCTATATTAAATGATCGCCCCAGATATCACATGATTGGACATCTACAGACCAATAAGGTTAAATACATAGCTGAAAGAATACACCTGATTCATTCACTAGACAGAATGTCTCTAGCTGCTGAACTGGATAAGAGAGCTAAGGTAATCAATCGTTCTATAGACTGTTTAATACAGGTGAACATATCTAAAGAGGAAACTAAATTTGGACTGTACAAGGACGATGTAATTCCTTTTATTGAACAAGTTTTAGCATTAAGTAATATAAACATAAAGGGATTAATGACTATTGCCCCCTTTGTGGATGATGAAAAGATATTAAGAGAAACCTTCAGAGGACTCTATAATCTTAAGGAAGAAATTAGCAGAAGAAATTACAAAGAATTAAGTATGGATATTCTATCCATGGGCATGACCAACGACTTTGAAATAGCAATTGAAGAAGGTTCGAACATGATAAGGGTTGGCACTGGGATATTTGGCAAAAGAAATTATTAGGAGGGAATATTATGGGTAATTTTTTAGACAAATTTAAGTATTTCATTGGGATTGATGATTATGAAGAAGAGGAAGAGATAGTTTATGAGGAAGAAGTTGATGAAGTAGAAATTGCTGCACCGGCTAAATCAAAGAAATATAACAATAAAGTGGTCAATATTCACACTAATAATAACATGAAGATTGCAGTCCATGAACCTTTAAGTTATGAAGAAGCACCATCCATCATCGATGATCTTAAACTTAGAAAAGCTGTTGTTGTAAACTTTGAACAACTGGATACAAATGTTAAGAGACAAATATTTGACTTTATAAATGGTGGATTATATGCTGTTGAAGGAAAAATACAAAAGGTAACAAAGGACATCTTTATCCTTGCTCCTACTAATATAGAGATTGATGGATTAAAAGATGAATTAAAAAACAGAGGGATATTCCCCTGGTAAGGAGACTTAGATGTATACATTATTAAGATCAGTTAGGATTCTATTTGACCTGATAGAAATTTTAATTATAGTTAGAATTTTTGTTAATATATTTAGAGTTCCAGTGAATAATTTATTTGGAAAAGTTTTATATGAGTTAACGGAACCAATAATGGCTCCTGCAAGAGCACTCTTGGAAAAGATAGGACTTAACAAAGGATTTATTGATTTTTCACCTTGGGTTGCTATTATTATCCTAAGACTTTTATACACTTTTTTACTTAATCTGGTAAGATAGTTATGCTTGATAGAGAACTATTGACCAACCACATTAAAGACCAAGAAACGGTTTTTAAAATACGCCAAGTCATAGACAAGATTGAAATAACTCAGGATAAGCACATTATAACATATACTGATTTTTTGGATCCCTATGAGAGGAGGATGGCCATTTCTATTATTAATAGATTTGAGGATATCAAATTTATGGAATGTGGCGGTCATAAGGATGCTGAAAGAAAGATTATAGTAGTTTATCCCTATTATATGGATCATTATGATATAAATGAGGGATTGGAATACATTTCTGTTTCAGCTCATGACACTGGGCTTAAGCATAAGGATTACCTTGGTACAATTCTTGGTCTTGGAATAAAAAGGGAGAAGATTGGTGATATCTATATCCATGAGGCGTTGGGCAATATTATTGTTAAGTCAGAAATTGCAGATTATATTCTTTTTAATCTGGAAAGGATTAAGAATCAGAAGGTTGAAGTTAAAAAGATAAGTAAATCTGAAATAGTTAAGATAGAAGATGATCACACAGAAGAGAATCATTTCATTTCATCATTTAGATTGGATTCAATTATTAGTGCTGCTTTTAAGTTTTCAAGGAATGAAAGCCTTGATTACATTAAGGGTGGTCTTATAAAGGTAAATCATGAAAGAATTGAAAAAGCATCGAAGGAACTTGCTGAGGGAGATTTAGTCTCAGTTAGGGGAAAGGGTAGATTTACACTGTATAAAATCAATGGACAAAGCAAAAAAGGCAGATATAATATTGTCTTAAGAAAACTAAAGTAATGGAGTGATGTCATGATAACACCATTGGATATTCAAAACAAAGTTTTCAGAAGAAGTTTTTGGGGATTTAAGCCAAAAGATGTAAATGCTTTTTTAAACGAAATGATCAATGATTATGAGAAGATGTATAAGGAAAATATTGAGTACAAGGATAAGATTGGAATGTTATCTGATCAGATTAGACAGTATAACACCATGGAAGAAACCCTTAAGAGCACACTTCTAATTGCTCAAAAGACAGCTGAAGAAGTAGGACTAAATGCAAGAAATAAGGCTGATGTAATCATTGAAAATGCTGAAGATACAGGCAAGCAGATTATCTATCAGGCTAGGGAAGATGTAAGGGATATCAAGGAAGAATATGAACATCTTAAGAAGGAAATATTTATATTCAAAACAAGATATGAGTCTTTTATGAAGGCACAACTTTTATCCCTAGATGAATTCTATAATGAAATAGAATCAAATACTAAGGCTAATGTAACAGAGGGACATACAGAAATAGTGTAAGCTTATAGGGGCAGTAGCTCCTTTTTTATTCAGGATAATAAGTAGGGGGAAACAACTTGGGCATTTTAATATCAGTTATTATAGTAATTTTAGATCAATACACAAAATATCTGGCAGTATTAAACCTTATGGGGAAGAGACCTATTATAGTCATTGATAATCTATTGGAGTTTCACTTTGTGAAGAACTATGGTGCTGCCTTTGGAATACTTCAGAATCAGAGGAACTTCTTTATTGCAATTACCACCATTGTTATAATTGGAGGAATTATTTTTCTATATTTGAAAAAGGATAGAATTACAAAATTTGGGAAGCTATCATCCTGGATATTAATCGGTGGTGCTGTGGGTAATTTAATTGACAGAATCAGATTAGTATATGTGGTGGACTTCATCAAGGTTGATTTAGGTAAATTATATGATTTTCCGGTCTTTAATGTGGCTGATATTTTCATAGTAGTAGGAACCGGATTACTGATTATTGCAATTCTATTTGACAAGTTTGATTATAGAGAGAAGGCATAGTATGAAATCCTATGAAATATATGTGGATGAGGAAAACATAGATAGACTGGATTACTTCATTTCACAGGAGATTGATGAGGTTTCCAGAACATTCATTCAAAAGCTAATAAAGGATGGTAATGTTCTTGTAAATGGGAGGATAAGAAAACCAAGTTATCTTCCAAAAGAAGGAGATATAATTTTATTAAATCTACCTGAGCCAAAGAAACTAGAACTTATCCCAGAAGATATTCCTCTAGACATAGTTTATCAGGATGAATACCTAGCCATTATAAACAAACCTCAGGATATGGTTGTTCATCCAGCACCAGGAAACTATTCCCACACATTGGTAAATGCTCTGTTGTTTCATTTGGATAATCTATCTTCCATTAATGGAATCATAAGGCCAGGTATTGTTCATAGACTGGATAAAGATACATCTGGTCTGTTGGTTGTGGCAAAGACGGATCAAGCCCATAGATTCCTTTCTGATCAGTTAAAGGATCATAGGGTGTATAGGGAATATATTGCTCTTGTGCATGGAAAGTTAAAGGATGATGAAGGAACTATAAATCAACCTATTGGAAGGGATAAAAAGGATAGGAAAAAGATGACTGTTACATATGAAAATAGTAAAGAAGCCATTACTCATTATAAGGTAATTAGAAGATATGATAAATATACATTGGTTTCAGTTAGATTGGAAACAGGTAGAACTCATCAGATAAGGGTACATTTCTCCCATTTGAAACATCCTGTTGTGGGAGATCCAGTTTATTCCAATGTAAAGAATGACTTTAATCTTGATAAACAGTTATTGCATGCTAGAAAACTTGGGTTCATACATCCGAAGGACAATAGTGAAGTTGAGTTTAATTGCAATCTTCCAGAGTATTTTCAAAATATAATAAAAAAATTAGATGGGAGAGAGAATATTGATTACTAAAGCTGTCTTAATGGATCAAAAGGCCATATTCAGAGCTACCACTAGAATTGCCAATGAAATTATTGAAAGAAACAAAGGAATTAAGGATGTTATACTTGTGGGTATCAAAACAAGAGGAGTTCCTTTTTCAAAAAGAATTGCAGAAAAGATTTATGAGATAGAAGATGAGAGAGTCCCTGTATATACCTTGGATATTAGCCTTTATAGGGATGATTTGAAGAAGATAGATGTGAATCCTGTATTAAATCAGGAGTTTGAAGGAAATGTTGATGATAAGACAATCATCCTGATAGATGATGTGATCTACACAGGAAGAACTGTCAGAGCAGCCCTTGATGCTCTTATGGACAAGGGAAGACCTAACAAGGTGCAATTAGCTGTACTGGTTGATAGAGGACACAGAGAGCTTCCCATAAGACCTGATTATGTTGGAAAGAATGTACCAACATCAAAATCAGAGGTCATTAGTGTTAAACTTATTGAAACTGATGGTATTGATGAAGTCGTTATAATGGAAAAGTAGAAGAGTTAATCTTCTACTTTTTTTAGACTCTTTATTATTTCTGACTTTGGATTTACCACCAATGTTTTCTGATTATCATATGTTACAAGGCCTGGCTTAGAATTCCTTGGCTTTTTTATATTTCTTTTCTCAGTATAATCAACTTCAATATTACTAGAGTTTCTACCCTTTGAATAATAGGCAGCTAATGTAGCAGCTTCTTCCATGGTTTTTTCGGGTATGACTGCTCCATTCGTACGGACAATTACATGGCTTCCTGGAATAATCTTCGTATGAAACCATATGTCCTCCTTTCTAGCCATCTTCATAGTTAGAATTTCATTTTGTCTGTTGTTTCGTCCCACAAAGATATCAAATCCATCGGATGAAACAAAATGCAATGGTTTTGATATTATTTCCTTTGCATTCTTTTTAACTTTGCCACTTCTTTGTATATAACCTTCTCTTATTAGTTCATCCTTTATTTCATCCAGTTCCTTAACATCAGAAGCATTCTCCATACTCATTAAAACATGCTCGAGATAGCTTATCTCGCTTTGGGTTTCTGGAATTTGCTGACTTAACAGAGCATAACCGTTCTTAAGTTTTGCATACTTCTTATAATACTTCTGAGCATTGTCTGCTGGACTTAGTTTGATGTCTAAGGGAACCTCAATAGGTTTCATTTCAGGATCATAAAAGTTATCAAGCACTATCTTATCCTGTCCCTTTTGGATTCTATATAGGTTGGATTGGAGAAGATCCCCATATACTTTGTAAATCTCCCTTGCTTCGCTTTCCAGTAGTTCTTCTTTCTGCTTGGCTAACTTGTTCTGAGCTCTTTCCAGCTTAGTCTGGAGTATTTTCCTCAAACTTGCTGATTTCTGATTAACCCTATCATAGGTATCCTTGCTTTTGTATACTTCATCCAGCATTTGGGACATGGTATCAGTCAACACATAATTATCCATACCATAGAGTGAAAGTAAAAATGCATAAAAGCTAATAATTTCTCCAGTTTCCTTGTTAAGGATATAATTTGGCTTAAATTCATTGTTTTTAGCCCTATTCATTATATTGGCAAAGCTATCATATAATAAACTTCTTTCCTCCGTATCCAGACTAATCAAAGTTCTTTTGCTATCAATATTTGCATTGTTACAGATTTCCCGGCCAATAAGAGGGCTTAGACCATGGAAAGCGGTGTAGAAGAACTTAAATGACTGAATATTTCCAGGTGCTCCTTCCAGAATGTTAAGGAAGACTTCCTTTGTTATTCCTAAAGGATTTGGTTTACTATCAAGCTCCATAAAACTGTAATTTAAACCGGGGAGAATCTGCCTTACCCTTGAAACATCCATGGGAATCCTCTTTATGGAATCAATTATCTTCCTGCTTTCATGATCCATAAGTATTATGTTGCTGTGCTTACCCATTATTTCCACAACAAGATCTCTCTTTGTCTTCTCACCTAATTCATCTGTTCCTGATATGGTAAACACCATTACTCTGTCATTTTCATACTGAGTTATATCTAGTATTATTCCACCAATCAAGTGTTTTCTAAGTAACATGCAAAACATTGGAGGAGACATGGGTTTTTCCTTTGAAAATCTTGTAATATATGCTCTAGGATTATTGCTGCTGGCAGATAGCAGTAATCTATGATTTTTACCTTTACTATATACCATCAATAATAATTCATCTTTTTCCTGCTGATAAACCTTATCTATTCTTCCACCAATTAATATATTCTTAAGTTCGTTTACCACACCTCGAGTTACTATACCATCATAAGACATAATTTACCTCCAAATCTATAATATATAAAGTATAACATAAGGATATAAAAAGGTCACTAATGGGACTTTGAAGAGGAAAATATTAAGTTATCGTAACAATCTATAGTAATATACCGCACATGAGATATAATGTTAAGTTAACACCCGTAAGGAGGTATTATATGATAAATAGCATGACTGGTTATGGAAAAGGGCAATGCGAAAGTGAACTTTATAGAATAAAAGTAGAGTTAAAGTCAGTAAATCACAGATACTTGGATGTAAACATAAAATTGCCTAGATATTTGATATATTTAGAAGAAAGCATCAAAAAGACCATAAAGGAGTACCTAAACAGAGGAAAGGTAGATGTATTTATCAACTTTGAGTTCATCAATGTATCCTCTGTGGATGTGAAGATTGACCTACCCCTGGCAAGGAGCTTCAAGGCAGCTTTGGAAGAGCTAAAGGAAGAACTACAGCTTGAAGATACCATAAGGCTTAATAATCTACTGAGTGTATCAGACATTCTAAAAACAGAAAAGAGAGACCTGGATGATGATTTGGTCTGGGATACTTTAAATGATGCTTTAAAGGATGCTTTGGCTCAGATGTCAGAAATGAGAAGTTTTGAAGGAGATAAGCTAAAGGAAGACATGATAAGCAAGCTGGATTCAATAGAGGGAATAATTGCTTATGTTGAGGAAAGATCACCACTGGTTGTTGATGAGTACAGGGTAAAGTTAAATGATAGAATAAATTCACTGATGGAAGATAAGACATTGATAGATCCTGACCGTCTGGCAATGGAAGTTGCAATATATGCTGATAAGAGCAGTATAGATGAAGAAATAACCAGACTTAGAAGCCATATAAGCCAATTTAAGGAGATTTTATCCCAAGATGGTGGTGTAGGTAGAAAATTGGATTTTCTAATCCAAGAGTTCAACAGAGAGGCTAATACCATAGGCAGCAAGTCCAGTGACTCGAAACTTGTAAGCTATGTGGTGGAATTAAAGTCTGAGATAGAAAAAATAAGAGAACAAGTTCAAAACATTGAATAGGAGGTAACTTATGCAGGTATATTTTATTAATATAGGCTTTGGAAATGTAGTAGCTTCCAATAGAATTATCTCTGTAATAAGTCCTGAGTCTGCACCTGTAAAGAGACTGATACAAGAATCAAAGGATAACGGAACACTG
>JAUWAD010000076.1 GCA_030602225.1 Bacillota bacterium
ATGTTATACATTAGGAGCTATGGAGCCACTAAATATTGGTGATACTGTTATCTGTATGGGAGCAGGAATCTCGGCAGGCATTGGATTTGACAAGGTAAACCAAATGGCGGAAAGAAATCGCAAGGTGTTTGGAATAGTTGGGGACTCAACTTTCTTCCATTCAGGAATGACAGGGCTTGTGGATGCTGTATACAACAAGAGCAACATGGTTACGGTAATTCTAGATAATAGAATAACGGCAATGACAGGGCATCAGGAAAATCCAGGAACTGGTAAATCTATCAGTGGTATCGAATCTCCACAAATAGATTTGGTAGGGCTTGTAAAAGCTGTTGGTGTTAAAGAAGAGAATATAAGAGTTATTGATCCTTATGATATGGAAGCTAACAAGGAAGCAGTAAAGTCAGCGATGGATGCAAATGAGCCATTTGTTATCGTAACTAAACAACCATGTGCATTAATCAAGGATGTTCAAAAAAGAAGAGCTAATCTATATTGCCAAGTCAATCAAGAATTATGCAAAAAGTGTAAGACTTGCTTAAAGATAGGATGTCCAGCTATTTCCATGAAGGATGGAGTTGTAAGTATGGATATAGCAATGTGTAATGGGTGTCAGGTATGCTTACAGGTTTGTCCGTTCCATGCAATTGAAGCTTTTGGGGAAGAGGTGAAATAGATGACTAAGAGTATGTTACTTGTAGGAGTTGGAGGTCAAGGTACCATATTGGTTTCAAAAATTTTATCAGAAGGTCTTCTTGAAGAAGGTTATGATGTTAAAATGGCAGAAATTCATGGTATGGCTCAAAGAGGGGGTAGTGTTACCACCCAAATAAGATTTGGCGAAAAAGTATACTCTCCTACAATAAATAAGGGAGAAGCAGATGTTCTAGTTTCTTTTGAGAAGATTGAGGCATTAAGATATGTACCAATGATGAAAAAGGGTGCAACCTTGATTGTAAATGAAGAGGAAATTTGGCCACTGCCAGTATTGGCGGGCCTAGAAGAGTATCCAAAAGGTGTTATGGAAGAAATAAATGATAAGTTAGAAAAGGTTGTTTCTGTAAATGCTAGAGCAATAGCTGAAGAGTTGGGAGAGCCCAGATCAGCAAATATAGTTATGCTCGGTTTGATGGTGAAAGCTCTGGGGATAGATGGTATTGACTGGATAAGTAAGATAAAGAAGTTTTTACCTGAGAAAGTTCATGAAGTAAATATTAAGGCCTTTGAAAGAGGGATATCCTTATAAGATGAGAGTGCTATGTTTTTAACATGGCACTTTTGTTTTTTGAAATGGCTAGATTTAGAGGACCAAAGTCCCTGTATAAATATTAAGTTTTCGTAACATATTCAAAATAATGAGATATAGAAAGATAAAAGGAGTAAAATGGAGGTATTAAAAGATGTTACATAATTAACGATACTTTTGAGTCGTTTAACCTAAGTTTAAGCCTTATTTGAGGATATTCAGAATTGTTTATAATTCCTAATGAGGTATAATGTATAAGGCTAAGGAGTGATAAAATATGAACGATATTGCCCAAAAAATTATCAATCTTGACAAAGAAACCATAAAACTAAGGGAAAAGTATGAAGAGACCCTGAGAAAGAAGAAGTTTGAAGGTTTAAATGAGGTTCAACAGCTTGAAAAAGAGCTACTACAACAATACATGGAGGAAGGTGAAAATGCTTACAGAGATATTATAGAAGGTGTCAGTGGTCATCTTAACCTAAAATCAAAGGTTGAAGTAGAGTGTATTAGTAATAAAGTCAATATTGATGTTGTTTATAACGAAATAAAGGAAGAATTAACTGAAAGACTATGGGGAAAAATTATATCAATGGAAGAATAGAGGGATGTAAATGGGGAATGAAAGACGATTTTCCGCAATTAATACCAAAATAAGAGTAATGCGTTCCCGTTTCCTCAAAGACGAAGATTACATAGCACTAATGGAAAAGGATAAGTTAGCCGATCAAGTTCTATACCTAAGAGATAATACCGTATATGGCCAAATGCTATCCCATATTGATAATATTGATGATGTCCAACAGGTTGAATTGCAGTTAGAGAGATTTCTAATAGTTCAATTTACTAAGATCTTGAAGTACTTTTCTGATGATTATGAGAAATTCTATAAATCATTGATGTTTCGATATGAGACTGAAGACCTTAAGTTGTATCTAAGAGCTTTGGCACGTGGGGAAGACCTTACAAAGTATGAGAAAGTAAGCTTTATCAAGAATGAATACTATAGCTTCTCTTATGAAAAAATAAGGAATTCAAAGAATTTGGAGGATTTTATCGAAAGATTAAAGGGAACCAAGTTTTATGATGTGCTTTATCCATATAGGCACGAGAACTATCAGAAGCTTCTATTCTATATGGAGATGAATCTTGACAGACTTTACTTTACCGCACTTAGTGAAAGTGGACAAAAACTTTCCAGATCAGATAGGGAAATATTCAATATCTTTTTAGGAGAGAACATTGATCTACTTAATATTGAGTGGATTTACAGAGGTATTAAGTTTTATAATTTAGTTCCTGAAGAGCTAATTAACTATACTTTACCTAATGGCTTAGCTCTTGATTATAAAGAGCTGAAGAAGTTATGTTATGGAAGTATAGAAGACTTAAAAATCTATGTATCCAAAACTAAGTACAAAGAACTGGTCAATGAGGAAAAGGATTTGGATCTTTTTATGGAAATTAGGATTCAAAGACATTTGTTTAATACATTTAAAAATTCATTTAAGCGAGGAAAGCTAGATGTATCTATTTCCATCGCATATCTTCACTTGTTGGAATTTGAGATAAAAGACATAATTTCAATATTGGAGGCTAAAAAATACGGGTTATCCTACTACGATACCAAAGAGTATTTAGTAAGGACCATTAAAGGAAGTGATGAATAATGTCCGTTGAAAAGATGACGATGATGAATATCATAGGGAATATCCGGGATGTGGATGGGGTTCTAAAGGACATCCTCAAATCAGAAAAGGTAGATTTAGTATCTGCATTAAAGCAGATAGAGGATAACAACTTTTTATTTGATGTAAGTGATGAAAACATCGACAGATTAATTGATTTAAATTACATAGCTACATTTGATAAGGATGAAAGATATGTGGAGCTTCTTAAGAAGGGAGAGAATCTTAAGGAGATATTAGGACTTGACTTGAATTATAAGACACATGAGTTGGATGTTAAGTTAAGTAAGGAAGAGATATTAAGTGAGTTGGATGAGATATGTGAAGAAGTCCAGGAACCAAGCATTATGCTTCAGGCATTAAAAAAAGAGCTGGAATTCTTAGATAGTTTTTATTCCAATAGCTTTAAACAAATCAGTGACTTCTCAGTACCCATAAGAGATTTGAGAGATATGCAATATTTTAACTTTAAGATGGGAATTTTAACAAAAGATGATCGTCTTAAATTAAAGAAGAATTATGAAAACATATTAGCCATATTACTTCATACAGGAAGTAGTGCTGATGGTGAGGTATATATAGTACTATATCCCAAAAGTGTTGAAGAGGAAATGAGAAGAATTTTAAGATCCTTGAACTTTAGAGAAATCATAATCCCAAAGGAATATTCAGGAACACCACAGGAAATTCAATCTCAGATTCAAAGCATGAAGGATAGACTGAATATGGAAATAGAGGTTCAGGAAAGAAGAATCGCCCAACTTGGTGAAAAGTATAAGGAAAGAGTTAATTTTTTAATGGAACAGGTAAAATTGATTTCTAAACTTGACAATGTAAAGGAAAACATTGCTTTTTCAAAGAAGTATTTCTATTTATCAGGATGGATAACTGAAAGTGATAAGGATGAAA
This sequence comes from Bacillota bacterium, assembly GCA_030602225.1. GTDB lineage: Bacteria > Bacillota > Clostridia > Tissierellales > Tissierellaceae > Gudongella. The sequence goes on from JAUWAD010000076.1 coordinate 3,844, forward strand.
TAAATAAGATTTTTGACAAATATCCAGGGACACTTTTATTGCTTAAGGGAGATAAGCAGTATAATCCTCCAACTAAACTTAGAAATAACTGGTTTTTCAAGCCTTTCCAATGGATGGTCTCTATGTATGGGACACCATCATATAATGAACTGGACCCAACCCCCTTTGTTAGTCTGTCTTATATGCTATTATTCGGGACGATGTTTGGGGATTTGGGGCAAGGATTTGTCTTTGTTTTAGCTGGGATGTACCTAGCTAAGAGGAAGAAAATGGAGCTATTTGGAGGTTTAATTACAAGACTGGGAATAGCTTCTATGATATTTGGATTATTATATGGTGCAGTATTTGGTATTGAGACACTTATACCTGCCCTTTGGATAAAACCTTTTGATAATATTAATGATATGCTTATGATAGCTATTTTTATGGGAGTAGGACTTCTATTAACAGCTTACACATACGGAATTATAAATGCCTATAAACGCCACGATATTGAAGAAGGCCTATTTGGAAAAGAGGGAGTAGCGGGAGTAGTATTATATATTACACTATTGGCTCTTGTTGGTGGATCTATGTTAGGACTTAATATATTACCCATGTTCATAGGAGTTCCAATTGTAATTGTATGTCTATTGGCAATAGTTTTTAGATTGCCCCTTACTCATATGATTGAGAAGAAAAGACCACTTCACGGAGATGATATAAGTGGTTATTATGTTGAATCAATATTCTCATTATTAGAAACTTTTTTAAGTTTACTAAGTGGAACTGTTTCATTTATAAGGGTTGGAGCATTTGCCCTTACTCATGTTGGTTTGTTCTTAGCTTTTGAGACTATAGGACATATGATAAATTCAGCTGTAGGGAATATCATCGTTATTATAATTGGAAATATATTTATCATTGGACTAGAGGGATTGATTGTATTTATTCAAGGGATGAGACTTCAATACTACGAACTATTCAGTAGATATTATAAGGGTGAAGGTAGAGAGTTTAACCCTGTAAGTTTAGAAAAATAACATTTATATTTAGGAGGAGATTACATGTCATTCGTTTTGATTTCAACTACTTTACTAGTATTACTTACAATTGGAACTGGAGCATTTATGATGTATAAAAATATGGAAGGAAACAAAAAAACTTTAAAGAAAATTCTTAGGACAAACTTATTTATGTTCTTACCAATACTTATTGCAGCAATTATTATAATGGTACCACAAGCTATTAATGCTGAAACTGAAAGCACTGGAGTATTAACATCAGCTCAAGGATTAGGATTTATTTCAGCAGCGTTGGCAACAGGTATCGCTACTCTTGGAGCAGGTTATGCAGTAGCAGTAGTAGGTTCAGCAGCTCTTGGTGCAGTATCAGAAGATTCATCACTATTAGGTAAAACCCTTATCTTTGTTGGTTTGGCGGAAGGTATTGCTATTTATGGTCTTATAGTGTCAATTATGATCTTAGGAAGGCTGTAACATGAAGTCTATCTTAATCAGTGATAACAGAGATACAATTATAGGATTAAGATTAGCAAATATCGAAGGTGTTCTTGCACAAACCAAAGATGAGATAAACATTCATTTTAAGAATGCAGTAGAAGATAAGGAAATAGGGATCATCATCATTACGGAGAAGATATTCGAAGATATGAAGGAACAGGTACTTGAGCTAAAAAGATCAGGAAGTACTCAACTCATAGTAACCATTCCTGATCGAACTGGCCTTAAGGATAAAAACTTTATTATGAGACACATTAAAGAATCCATAGGCATTAAAATTTAGGTGGTGAATTTATGATAACAGTAGAAGAGAAATTAGAGATATTTCATAAAATAGTTTTTAGAGAAGAAGAGACTAAATATCAAAAGTTATTGGATGAATTAGAGGAAAAAAATAAGCAGCTCCTTGAAGAAAAGAGAGCTGAAATGGAATTGCAAAGAGAAGAGATTATACGTAAAAAGATAGCCCAAGGGAAAATTGAGAGAAATGAAGTTATAGCTAAAGCTAAAGAAGATATTAAAACTCAATTGTTACAGAAAAGAGCTGAACTTCAAAAAGATCTTCTACAAAGTGTTTTGGATAAGGCTAAGAGATTCGTAGAGACAGAAGAGTATACCGCCTACCTATGTAGAAAGATGGATAAGTACCTTATGGGATTGGATGAAAAGGATATGATTTTGTATTTAAGAGATAAGGATATCGAAGCAGCAAAGCATTGTTTGGAAAATTTAGAGTACTACACTAAAAAAACGTTTAAGATAGAACCCCTTGGAGAAGACTATATCGCAGGTTTTATGATAAGTGATTTGGGAAAAACATATAATATTGATCATACCATAAGAACTCTTATTGAAGAGAATGAGTACTTAATAGGAAAAGAATTGTGTTTAGCACTGGGAAAGGCAGGTGAAACCAATGAGTAATCTAATAGGAGAAATACAGATGATCAATGGTCCTGTTATCCTTGGAAAGAACATGACAGGTTTTAAGATGAGGGAAATGGTAATGGTAGGTAAAAATAAGCTTATTGGAGAGATCATTGCCATTGATGGAGATTACGGTACAGTTCAGGTATATGAAGAAACTGAGGGAATCAGAAGGGGAGAAAGCATTATATCAACTGGTAAACCTTTATCTTTAAAACTTGGACCTGGTATGCTTGGAAATATGTTTGATGGTATCCAAAGACCCTTAAAGAAAATAAAGGAAGACCATGGAAGTTTTATTCCAGAGGGAATAGGATTGATTTCAATTGACGAAGAACAGCTTTGGGATGTGGAACTTCTAGTTAAGGTTGGTGACTATGTAAAAAGTGGACAGTTTTTCGGCAAGGTTGAGGAAACTCCACTTATAACCCATAGAATATTAGTACCTATAGGAGTAGAGGGTGAAGTTGTTTGGATTAAAGAAGATGGGAAGTACAATATAAATGAAGTATTAGTAAAGGTAAAGGATATTAAAGGTAATATTCATGATTGCTTAATGCATCAAGAATGGCCAGTCAGGGTTCAAAGACCTGTTTGGGAAAGACTCCCCATAGACAAATTATTAATTACTGGTCAAAGGGTACTGGATATTTTCTTTCCAATTGCTAAGGGAGGAACTGCAGCAATTCCTGGTGGATTCGGTACGGGTAAAACCATGACTCAGCATCAACTTGCCAAGTGGTCTGATGCAGATATTATTGTGTATGTTGGTTGTGGAGAACGTGGGAATGAAATGACTGAGGTTCTGGAGGATTTTCCAAAACTGATAGATCCAAAATCCAATAGACCAATAATGGAACGAACTGTCCTAATTGCAAATACATCAAATATGCCTGTAGCAGCTAGAGAGGCATCAATATACACTGGAATCACAATGGCTGAGTATTTCAGAGATATGGGTTATAATGTGGCAATTATGGCGGATTCAACATCAAGATGGGCAGAAGCGTTAAGGGAAATTTCTGGTAGACTTGAGGAAATGCCGGCAGAGGAAGGTTATCCAGCTTACTTACCTTCAAGATTAGCACAATTCTATGAAAGGGCAGGTTATGTAAAGACTCTTTCCGGTGAAGAAGGCTCTGTAACCATAATTGGTGCAGTGTCACCAGCAGGAGGAGACTTCTCAGAACCAGTAACTGAAAATACCAAGAGATTTGTCAATGTATTCCTTGGTCTTGATAGAGAACTGGCATATTCAAGGCATTATCCAGCAATAAACTGGATGAACAGCTATAGTGGATATTCAGATATGATTAAAAAATTTTATGAAAAAGAGTTAAATGAAGATATAGAAGGCATTAGAAACAGGATGCTGAACTTATTGTTTGATGAGAGTCGATTGCTTGAAATTGTGCTACTTGTGGGCGAGGATGTACTGCCTGATGATCAGAGACTGATTCTTGAAGTGGCAAGGGTAATAAAAATCGGATTCCTACAACAGAATGCATTTCACAAAGATGATACCTACGTACCCCTGAAAAAACAGTTAGAGATGCTAAAAACAATAGAACTACTTTACAATAGAGGACTTCAAGCAGTTAAAAAGGGAATTCCAATTTCAAGGGTTAGAAATACTGAACTTTACGAAGAAGTAATCAAGATGAAATATACCATAGCAAATGATGAGATTGATAAATTACAAAGTTTGAATACTATGATAAACGAATTCTATAATGGATTAGAATCCGAGTATTCTGAATAGTGGGTGATAGAATGAAGAGAGAATATTTAAAATTAGATAGAGTGCAAGGAGCTCTTATTGAGCTTTCTAAAATTCATTCAGTTGGCTATGGAGAAATAGTTGAGATAACAAATGCAAAAGGTGATAAGAAAGTAGGTCGTGTAATAAAGATAGATGGAGATAAAGTAGTAGTTCAGGTATTTGGAGCTACTATGGGGATGTCAGTTGAAAACTCGAAAGTTAGTTTTAAAGGAAAGCCTTTTGAGATTCCCCTATCAAAAAAAGTTTTAGGAAGAATGTTCAATGGAATCGGTCAACCTGTAGATGGAGGAGGAGATGTTTACTCAGAAGATCTTTATAATGTTAATGGGAGACCAATAAATCCGGTTTCCAGAGAATACCCAAGAAACTATATTCAGACTGGTATCTCATCCATTGATGGTCTAATAACTCTTATCAGAGGGCAAAAGCTACCTGTATTCTCAGGAGCAGGTCTTCCACATAATGAGTTGGCGGCACAGATTGTTCGTCAGGCTAAGATTCAATCAAAAGAAGGAGATAACAATTTCTCGATAGTATTTGCTGCAATAGGTGTTAAGCATGATGAAGCATTTTTCTTCCAAGAAACATTTAAAAAAGCGGGGGTTCAGGATAAGGTAGTTATGTATATTAATTATGCAGATGATCCTATTATGGAGAGAATAATTGCTCCCAGGTGTGCACTAACTACTGCTGAGTACTTAGCATATGAAGAAAATCAGCATGTTCTTGTTATTATGACTGATATTACATCCTATGGGGAAGCTCTAAGAGAGGTATCTTCCCTTAGGGAAGAAGTACCAAGTAGAAGGGGATATCCTGGATATCTTTATTCAGACTTGGCTTCTCTATATGAAAGAGCAGGTATGATCAAAGGCGTAGAGGGTTCAGTAACTCTTATACCAATTTTAACAATGCCTAATGATGATATTACTCACCCAATCCCTGACCTTACAGGTTACATTACCGAAGGGCAAGTGGTACTAGCTAGAGAGCTATATCAAAAAGGTGTTTATCCTCCAATAAATGTGTTACCTTCTTTATCACGTCTTATGAAAGATGGTATCGGGGAAGGATTTACTAGGGAAGACCATCCTGAAGTATCGAACCAGCTATTTTCAGCATATTCTAAGGTTCAAGAAATAAGAGCTTTAGCTCAAATTGTTGGAGAGGAAGACCTTTCTGATAAGGACAAGAAGTATATGAAATTTGGAGATGCTTTTGAAAAGAGATTTGTCACACAAAGTTTTAATGAGAATAGGGATATGAATGATACTCTTGATCTAGCTTGGGATTTATTAACATTATTACCAAAAGAGGAATTGGACCGCTTGAATCCAAAACTTATAGAAAAGTATATGAAATAGGGTGAAGCTATGGCTGTTTATAAAATTACTCCAACAAAAGCTAATTTAATTAAGTCAAAGAACTCCCTTCAGTTTGCAAAAAAAGGATATGAGTTACTGGATAAAAAAAGAACAGTTCTGATTAGAGAAATGATGTCATTAATAGATGTTGCTGGAGAATTGCAAGAAAAAATCGATACTACATTTGCTGATGCTTATGAGGCTTTAAAACTAGCCAATATAACCATGGGCTCAGAATATGTTGAGGAAATAGCTCAATCCATAGAAAAAGAATCTGATTACCAGATACTTTTTAAGTCTGTTATGGGAGTTGAAGTACCTATCATTAGGAGAGAAGAAAAACCTTTTTCAACAGAGTATGGTTTTTTTAGAACTAGTCCAGCCTTTGACAAAGCTGTTATTAATTTCATTAAGATCAGAAGCTTAATCTATGAATTGGCTGAGGTTGAAAACTCAGTATATAAGTTGGCTATGGAGATAAAGAAAACACAAAAAAGAGCAAATGCTCTTAACAAGATTCAAATCCCAAGATATGAATCTACAATTAAGTATATAGATGAAGTTCTTCAAGAAAAGGAAAGAGAAGACTTCTTTAGATTAAAAAGAGTAAAAGGCAAGACAAAACCTAAGGTTAGAAGATAAAAAGATCCCTCTGAAAAAATCAGAGGGAT
>JAUWAD010000085.1 GCA_030602225.1 Bacillota bacterium
TGATATAATTTAACTATTAATTTAGAAGTGGGGATACTATGTTATTAAGTAATGCTCTACAGAAAATAAAAAAATCATATTTTAAAACATAAACCACAGCCCTGCTGTGGTTTTTCATTTAGGCACTTTACCTAAATAACATATCAGTGTAAATGGAGGGATTGCAATGGAGAGAATAATTATCGATGGTGAAAGCTTAGGATTGGATGATTTCATAAAGGTTGCCAGATATAATGCAAAGGTTGAATTATCTCAGGAGGCTAAGGGAAAGATCAACAAAGCCAGAGAACTGGTGGAGAAGATGGTTGCCCAAAGCAAGGTGGTTTATGGTATCACCACTGGCTTTGGCAAGTTCAGTGATGTGGTTATAAGCTGCAAGGAAACCGTTGAACTTCAGAAGAACCTTATTATAAGTCATTCCTGTGGAGTTGGAAATCCTCTGGATGAGGAAATAGTAAGGGGAATCATGCTCCTTAGAGCAAATGCCCTTGCAAAGGGATATTCAGGCATTAGACTTTCCACTGTTGAAACCCTATTGGAAATGTTAAATAAGGGCGTCCATCCCATAATTCCAGAAAAGGGATCCCTTGGAGCCAGTGGAGACTTGGCACCTTTAGCCCATATGGTACTGGTTATGATAGGTGAAGGAGAAGCCATATACAATGGAAATAGGTTAAGTGGAAGGGAAGCCATGGCTCAGGCTGGAATACAGACCATTTCCCTTACATCAAAGGAAGGTCTTGCCCTTATAAATGGAACTCAGGTTATGACATCCATTGGAGCACTGACTGTCTATGATGGAATTAGGCTGTCAAAGACGGCTGACATCGCTGCTGCCCTTAGTGTGGAGGCATTAAATGGAATTACAGATGCCTTTGATGAAAGAATCCATAGGGTTAGAGGACATATGGGTCAAATAAATGCTGCTAATAATTTACTTAAGCTTCTTCAAAACAGCTCCATGACATCAAGACAAGGTGAGCTTAGGGTTCAGGACCCATACTCCTTAAGATGTACACCTCAGATTCATGGTGCAAGTAAGGATGCTTTGGAGTTTATAAAATCCAAGGTTGAAATAGAAATGAATGCAGCAACGGATAATCCTTTGATATTCGTTGAAGAAGAGGATGTAATTTCTGGAGGAAACTTCCATGGGCAACCTATGGCACTGCCATTTGATTATCTTGCCATTGCTCTTGCTGAAATAGCAAATATTTCCGAAAGAAGACTTGAAAGACTGGTTAATCCTGCATTAAGTAATGATCTACCTGCCTTTTTAACTTCAAAGGGTGGAGTTAATTCAGGGTTTATGATCGTTCAGTACTCTGCTGCTTCCCTGGTATCAGAAAACAAGGTTCTTGCCCACCCAGCAAGTGTTGACTCCATACCTTCCTCAGCTAATCAGGAGGACCATGTATCAATGGGAACCATCGCTGCTAGAAAAGCAAGGGAGATTCTTGGTAATGCCACAAAGGTTGTGGCAATGGAAATACTTGGAGCTTGTCAGGGAATTGACCTAAGGGGAAGAACAACTCTTGGATTGGGAACTGATGTTGCCTACTCCATGGTTAGAGAAAGGATTAGTAAGCTTTGTGAAGATAGAATAATGAATATTGATATAAATATTGTGGAGGAATTAATAAAGGATAAAAGCTTTGTTGATAGAGTTGAAGAGAGAGTTCAGGGTCTGTTCTAAAAAAAGAGAATTGGTATTTTCCACTAAAATAGAAATTTTACTATCCAGTTATTGTTTCAAAAGGATGAGTAGGGTATAATAATATTAATTAAATTTTGACTTTTAGCATTTGGCTAAGAGTCTTTTTTGTAAAGAACTAAGGAGTTTATGATGATTTCTGAACTTTTAAAGGCCCTGTCTCTGATATTCATGGCTGAGATGGGGGATAAAACACAAATAATCGCCATGACCTTTGCCACCCAGTTTACAATTACCCAGGTACTAAGTGGTGTGGCAATAGGGGTGTTCTTCAATCACGGCATGGCAATAATACTGGGAAGTATCCTAGGAAGTCTTCTCAACCCTACCTATTTGGATTTAGTATCAGGAGGGTTGTTTATATTCTTTGGATATAATGCCCTAAAGCTTGAGGAATCAGAGGATATAACTTCCAGGAAGGCATTAAGTCCTATAAAGGTTGTTGCTCTGGCATTTTTCATTGGTGAGCTGGGGGATAAGACTCAACTTAGTGCGTTGGCTCTTTCTGCTGATGCAACTTATCCTTTTATGATACTAATTGGAACCACAATAGGTATGGTCCTTGTAAGTAGTCTAGGGATTCTCGTTGGTTCAAAATTAGGAGGAAGAATACCTGAAGTTGGATTAAAGATTGCTTCATCTTTGGTATTCATAGGCTTTGGTAGTCTAAGATTTTTTAATGGGGTATCTGTATTAGTTGGAGATTCAGTGGCTTTTTTAGGGTTAATTATAATTTTAGTTTCTGAACTGGCACTTATATTCAAATTACTTGGAGATAAGAAGAGATTCCCAGAAAAACTTGCCCTTACAAAGGCTGCAGTTAATTTATATAATCATGTATCAATAATCCATAGGAATGTGGATTCATTGTGCTTGGGAGAGGGCTCCTGTGGAACCTGTCTTGGGGATGGATGTCTTATGGGTTATACTAGAAATATATTAAAAAGTGCATTGGAAAATGAGGATTACTTCAACCCTGTGGATGTGGAAATCAATAATCTCATAAAAAGGGACTATGATGATAACAGATTAAAGGATGCATATGCAGTAACTCTTATGGAACTATCTAACATTGGATGGAGAGATGACTCATCATTTGTTATAACCAAGGTAAGACAGGCTTTTGAATTACTATTATTCAAGACAACCTTTGTACATACAGAAAATAGCAGTGAATACTTAAAGGAACTTTCCAAACACGACAAGGTTCTGGCAAAGTCCATAAAGAATATGCTTGCAAGGGAGGACTTGTATGAGGCAGAAAATATATAAGATAATGTTGGTTGATGATCAGTTATTATGCCTGCATGGGCTAAAACATATTTTAGAAGGTCAAGATAATTACAAAGTTGTCCTAAGTACCAGGATACCAGGTGAAATCATTGAAAAGGGCTTGGATCTAAACCCTGATATCCTAATAATTGACCCTGATCTTTCTGATGCGGATGGGTTTGAACATATCAGAATATTAAAGGAAAGAGGGTTTAGGGGGAAGATACTTCTTCTTCTTAATAACATATGCAATGAAGTCTATATTCAGGCAAATAAGATAAAGATGGATGGATATATGCTAAAATCCGCAACCCCTGATAAACTTATTCTCGCTGTAAGTGAAGTGATAAAGGGCAGGACATTTATTGATGAGGATATTGATAAGGTTCTTCAAAAAAGTGACGATTGCAATCGACAGGATAAATTTGAAAGCCTAAAAATTGAAGATCTATCCCAGAGGGAATATGACATCCTAAAGCTTGTGGCTTCCGGTTTTAGCAATAAGATTATTGCAAATCAGCTATTTATAAGTGAAAAGACCGTTAAGAATCACCTAACACAAATATTTAGAAAACTAGGCGTAAATGACAGAGTTCAGGCCACCCTATTTGCCATAAAGCATGGCATTAGGTAACTGGATGGAATATTTATTGATGGAATTTAATAGGGATTAAAATTAGAAACTCCTATATTTTGGCTTTTGCCAGAACAGGAGTTTTTTACTTCTTTATCAGATAGTATTGTAGAGACAATTGATTTTAAAGAATCACACTGACTTCTTTACCTTTCTATTAATTGGTTATGAATGATCAAAACTTGAACTTAGGACTTCTTGATAACAAATGGTGTGCTAAAATTGTTTTTAAAATAAAAGATGGGGACTTACTTGTCCCCATTGGTTATATACTCCTTAAATTTTTCTCCCAAGGGAGATAACTGTCTTGCTTTGTGACTTACAAGGTAGAAGTCTCTTTTAAGTCTTAGTTCCTTTATGGTGAACACACTGTAATTTGCTATATCCATATTATCCAGCTCAAGGCATGAAATAAAGCTACATCCACATCCTAGTGCAACCATTTTCTTTATTGCTTCTGTATCCTCCACATATGCAAAGGTTCTTAACTGATTTATATCTATGTCTATTTCCTCCAATGCCCTTCTAATGGCTTCTCTTGTTCCTGAACCTTCTTCTCTGAATATAAATGCCTGATCCTTTATATCTGAAAGGGAAATTTCCATTAGAGAATCCACATCACACTGATTATTTAAGGAACTTTTTTCTTCAATCATTACCGTATCTTTTCTTGTATTCCTGTTTTTCAAGTAACTTTTTTCAAGTTCTTTCTTCAATGAATTTGGTGTTATCAAAACCAGGCTATCATCCATCAACTTCTCATACTCAAGATTTGGTTTATCTATTCTAGAACCTACTATTCCAAAATCCGACTCTCCTCTAAGGATCCTTTGAACCACTGCATCTGAATCCAGATCCAGGATTGTAAAGCTTACATGGGGATATTCCTTGGAAAAGTTATTTAATACCTGGGGTAGAAGGTGCTTTCTTGGAACTGAACTACTTAATATCTCCAGATGACCATCAATTACTCCCTGGTAATTTGATATCTCAAACTTTATACTCTCGTAGGTGTTTATTATATCCAGTGCCTTGGAGTATAGTATGTAGCCTGCCTCTGTAAGGGAAACCTCCTTACCCAATCTATTAAATAGTATTGCATCATATTCCTTTTCCATAGCCTGTATATGATTAGACACTGATGGCTGGGTCATAAACAGCTTTTCTGCTGCCTTTGAAAAGCTCTTTAACTTTGCCACCTCTATAAAAGTCTTAAGTTGTCTTATATCCATAATATCAATCCCTTCTAAGTCATATATTCATTTTAACAGATAGTTGGATTATTTTAAATAAGGATATCTTGACAATTTAAGTGTGTATGTTATTATATGTTAGTAAGTACTTACATAAGGAGGATAATATGAAGGATAAAAAAGTGCGCATGAACAAAGAAGACAGATACAAGCAGATACTTAATTCAGCCAGACTGACCTTTATAGAGAAGGGATACAAGGGGGCTACAACTTCTGATATAGCAATGGATGCTGATATTTCAGAAGTCACTCTTTTTAGATACTTTGATTCCAAGAAGGATCTTTTCTTGAAATGCATAATTCCAGTTCTAACTGAAACCCTTGAAGATAGTTTGTATGTAAATGGGGGTATGGAAGATCATCGACTGAAGAATTTTCTCTATGAGAGGATATCCCTTGTGGTTGAGAACAGGGAAGTGGTGAAGCTTGTACTGATGGAAAATCAAGTAAATGAGGATTTCAAGGAGATTGACTTCATTGATACAATTGGACAAATTATAGTTAGTGGTCTAAATGATATGGGATATTCAGCCCATGAAGAATTCCTAAAGCGTATGATAATGGGAAGTATTCTTAGTTTTCTATACTTACCAGGAGGTAAGGATGATATAAGAGAGTATGTGGACAGCTTTGTTAAGTTGCTAAATTTAGATTAGAGAGGATTGATAAACTTGAATTATATTTTTGACAGAATTGGAAGGCTGATAGAGAAAATACCAGTTAAGACTTTCATTGGTTCAATGATTGTATTTCTAATTATGATTTCTGGTGCATTGTATGTGAATATGTCAACTGGTAGTGAGACACTTGTGGACTCTAGGAGTCCAGTTTTTATTTCCAACAGGGAAATGGAGGATAATTTCGGATCTGATTCAATAATTATTCTTTTCAGTGGGGAGGAAGACAAACTAAGAAGTGTAGAAAATCTTACTAAAATACACAACGTTGAAGATAGATTGAAGTACCATGATGGTATATTCTCAATCATGAGTCCATCAAGCATAATCCACCTTATGACTAAGATTCAAGGAGAGGAACTTGTAAGTAGGACAGAGGATATTAGTCTGGGCTTACTGGAATTATCAAAGAATCTTAAGGGAATAGGGGAGGAACTAGCTAAGAAGGATATTCCTGACATGGATTTAATTGAAGAGAAGATCTCAGGTCTTAGTGAAATCTCTTTAGTATTCAGGGAATTATCCAATGGACAGCTTAATCTATCAAATGGTGTAATGAACATAGGCAATAACCTATCTGAAATTTCCAGTGGAATATCAAATGTTGCGGACCAACTGATGTTACTTAGTAATACTACTGGTGAAAATCAGCAACTTAAAATGCAATTGGAAACCATATCAAGAAATTTAAGCTCCACATCTGAGGGGTTAATGAAGATATCTGGTAGCACTGCAAATTTAAGTCAGGGTAATATAAATACCTCAGATGCATTAATTAACATCTCAAGAAACCTTCAAAGTGAAACTCAAGAGATGAAGGATATGATGAGTGGTGGTATTAATAAGGATGAACTAAGTCTTATGGCAGATGGTTTTATTACAATGTCTGATAAGCTTAGGGAAATAAGCGAAGGCCTTCAGCTACTTAATGAAAAAAGCAGCATGATGGTACCTTATTTTCCAAGAACCCAAGATGATGTGGAATTTATGCTATATGGTGATGAAGATGAGTTAAGAAGTGTATTTAGAGATGTATATATGGACAAAAACAATATGATGATGATTCTAAAATTGGATGGTAATATTGATGACTCTATAAAGGATAGAATAGTAGTCGCTATAAAGGATTCAGTTGATAGAGAAAACTTCGATGAAATAGAAGTAGTAATCTCAGGAAAACCAGTACTTGATTCAGCTCTAAGGGCAGAAATGAAGATTAATATGAGATACATGGTAATACTCGCTGTGATTACAATGTTCATAATACTTATGGCCGTATTTAAAATTAGATGGAGAGCTATAAGCCTTCTTATAATATTCATATCAGTCATCGCGACATTAGGTCTTATGGGACTTCTTTCTGTACCAATGACCATGGTATCCATGGCTGTTTTTCCCATACTAATTGGTCTTGGAATAGATTATTCCATTCAGTTTCAGAATAGATATGAAGAGGAAAAATCAGCTAGAAGTACATTGCTTCATGTGGGTAAGGCTGTTTTCATTGCAGTTTTAGCTACTGTCCTGGGATTCATAAGCCTTTATGCCTCGCCTGTCCCAATGATCAGAGACTTTGGGAAGATGCTGACAATTGGTGTAATGGTTAGTTTTGTTGGCAGTATAATGCTTTTACTTCCTGTCCTTACCAGCAGGGATGTATTCGATAGTAAGACTATGAGAGCATTTAAGATGCCCGATGATAAGGAGACAATAGTGGATAAGATACTTGATTCCACTGCTGGTTTTGTAACCAAACACAAGATAATTGTAATAGTACTTGCCATAGCCATAGCTGCTGTTGGGGTTTATGCAGATAGAGATGTTGGGGTGGAAACTGATATTGAAACCTTCATGCCACAGGATATGGATGCACTTAAGGATATTCACATAATAAGGAATAAGGTTGGTTCCACCAATCAGATTGCACTATTTTTGAAGTCAGATGATATTCTGAAGGATGAAAATTTAGATTGGATAAAAAACACAAAGGAATATCTTATAGATGAATATCCTGAAAGTATTGTGGAGGTTAAATCCATTGACAGTATCATCTCCAATCTTGAAGGCATGTTTTCTAATAATGATTACACATATTCTCAGATGGTATGGGATCTGCCAGAATCCCAGAGAAAGATGTTCATCACTGATGATGGAACCAAAGGTTTAATTATAGTAAGTCTATCCCATATGCCCATTGGAATGATGGAAGAGCTTGTAATATCTCTTAACCAGTATGTTGAAGATTCTCCCATGGAGGTAGCTGTTACTGGAATGAGTGTATTGGATGTGGAAATGGTTGAAGGACTAACTGGTGGTAGGATTAAAATGACTCTTCTTGGAATGGGTTTGGTGTTTATGGCATTACTTGTGGTATATCGAAATGTTTTCAAGGCATTCATACCCGTATTTCCCATAGCATTGATAGTTGGTATGTCAGGAGGGATTATGTATCTACTTGGAATCAGGTATACCCCCATAACTGCAACCCTTGGTGCCCTTGTCCTTGGGATGGGTACTGAAATGACCATAATGCTCCTTGAAAGATATCTGGAGGAAAGACATAGGGGGATGAATAAGCAAGATGCCATCAGTATAAGTGTCAAAAGGATAGGTAAAGCCACTGTTGCATCGGGTCTTACTACCATTGGAGGATTCAGTGTTCTTATGCTATCTAAGTTTGTCATACTAAAGGACTTTGGACTAATGACTGTCATCAACATATCATTAGCTCTTATCAGCACATTCGTTATTCTACCTTGTGTTCTAATCCTTATGGACAGGTTTATAGTAAAGGAGAAGGGTGTTAGTAATTAACATAAAATATTTATATTTTCCTGTTGACTTTTGTTTTGGTTCCTTGTATAGTATTAAATTGTCAGGCAAAACTGGAAGACAAATTTTAAATAAAAAAATGTCGAAAAAAGGCTAAAAATGAATTGACAAAAATAATTAGTTTTGCTATGATTAATAAGTCACCTCAACTGAGGATGACATGAACCTAGATAACTAAACAGTATGAGAACTTTGAATAAAACCAAGATTCAATTTTTTAAAAACAAATAATATGAGCTATATCAAACACTTTTAAATGAGAGTTTGATCCTGGCTCAGGACGAACGCTGGCGGCGTG
>JAUWAD010000105.1 GCA_030602225.1 Bacillota bacterium
TAAGAAGGTGCAAAGACAGAATTTAAGGTATACTTTGTCAAAAGAAGGTAACGATCTTGAAAGACTTGAAAAAAACACCATTAATTCTATATTTTTAAGTCTTGTGGGTAAGCGTGAAGAAAAAATTGATGCTGAAAAAGAAGAACTTCAATTGGCACAACTTAGATATGAAGAGTGTGAAGATCAGATAATTCAATTGGAGAAGGACTTAAAAGAAGCTAATTCCTTACTTCTTGAGTACCATAAAATGAATAAGGAATTACAGAATCTTATTAGCCAAAAGGAGAAGTTATTAATCCAAGAGGGTGGAGAAAAAGGTCAGTTGCTGAAGGAGAAATTAATAAAAATAGATGAACTGAAGATTGATATAAAGGAAATTAAGGAAGCACTATTTGCATCCAAAGATGCCATAAGCTCCCTCGATCAGGTGGGAGAAAGCTTGAGTAAAGCAAAGGGTTGGGGGACCTGGGATCTTTTAGGTGGTGGATTAATTGCTAATATAGGGAAGCACTCTGCAATTGATAAATCCAACCAACTGGCAAGGGAGGTGCAGTTTAAACTTAGAACCTTAAGAAAAGAACTTCAGGATGTAAATGAGTTTACTGACATAGAGGTAGAGCTATCAGGATTTGCAACCTTTGCAGATTTCTTCTTGGATGGGATAATAGCGGATTGGTTTGTACAATCAAAGATAAATACTGCAAGTCAGAATGTGGATACTGCCATTTCAAGGATTCAAATGATCCAGGCAGATTTAAATAGAAGTTTAATTAAACTTGAACACCAACTGGGTGATTTGGAGTATGAAGCAAAGGATATTCTTGAGAATTGATGGAGATGATTATATGATGGAAATTAATATACCTGGAATAGGTGATGTGGAAATAAAGGATCTTATCCTAGATTACAATGGAACCATTGCCAAAGATGGAAGAGTTAGTACTGATGTAAGGGAAAAACTAAATGAGATTCTAAAACTTGGAATAAGAATCCACGTTTTAACAGCAGATACTAACAATACTGTTAAGGATGAATTAGAAGATTTGGATATAAATATTAGAATTCTGGAATCCTCCAGAGAAGATGAGGAAAAAAGAAGCATACTTCATTCCATTGGAATAAGTTCCAGTATGGTTATTGGCAATGGTAGAAATGATTTGCTGATGCTTCAGGATTCAAGAATAGGTGTTGCCATAGTAGGGGATGAAGGAGCTTATGGGAAGCTAATAGGAATTAGTGATATAGTAGTTAAATCAATTCTGGATGCATTGGATCTTTTGATAAATCCCAATAGGCTAAAAGCCACATTAAGGGTATAGGTAAGGGTTATGAATACAAAAATTTTTTTATCATTAATGATTCTAATACTAATACTTTCATTTTTCATGTATAACCACTATCAGATTTCTTCTGTTAAGGTAAATAAGGTGAGTATATCCAGTGGGAAATTAAATACAAGTGTTAGAATTTCTCAGATTACTGATTTTCACTCCAATGAGAAGATTGATTTGGAGGATATATTCAAAAAAGTATCAAACTATAATCCCCATATCATAGTTCTTACTGGAGATATTATTGATTTCAAGACCAGGGATTTATCAATGGCATTTTCATTGGTGGATATTCTTGCTAAGCTGGATAAACCAATATATTATGTCAGTGGAAATCACGAGTTGAGAAATCCCCTTATGGAAGAATTTCATAAAGGCCTTGTCCAAAGAGGAGTAATAATTGCTGAAGGTAGAGAGTTGGATTTGATTGTTGATAATCAGGAATTAAGCATATTTGGAGCAGGTTTCTTATATGAATCCTGGGATTATAATAAGCTATATAAGGATATTAATGGGGATAGATATAATATTCTCCTTAGCCATTCTCCTAATCGCCCTGTTTGGTATCTACATGATGATATAGACCTTATTCTTTCTGGTCATACCCATGGTGGACAGGTGAGATTGCCCTTTGTAGGTGGCCTTATATCACCAGGAGAAGGATTCTTCCCAAAGTATGATAAGGGATTGATGAAACTTGATGACCACACCCTCTTATATATTGATAGTGGCCTTGGGAATAGTCTTCTACCCATGAGATTTCTAAATCAGGTTCAGATATCTGAAATTAGTATAAATTAACAAAACACAAAATATGGAATAAATAACATTGCATACCACAATATGTTGTGGTATTATAATAATAAGTAAATATAGAATAAAGTTAGGGGAAGCAGGTTAGAATCCTGCACAGAGCCGCTACGGTATTGAGAAAACTCTAAGTCCGAATGCCTACTTTATTTTAACACTGAGAACTTTCCCGGTACTGGAAAGATGTGATTAGAATATAAACTGCATCTTTTTGATGTGGTTTTTTTGTTTGGAGGAAACTATGCCCATTGTTGAATACAAGAAATTAAGTCTAGTTGATTATCCTGGTAATACATGTGCAGTTGTCTACTTTAGCAAGTGCAATTTAAGATGTGTGTACTGTCACAATCCTAAACTGGTACTGGATGAACTGATGGAAAGTAGGATTGATGAGAAAGTGCTATTTCGGGAAATAATCCAGTTTTTATCCAAAAGAAAAAATATTATTGATGGTGTGGTCCTTACAGGAGGGGAACCACTCCTACATGATAGGATAATAAAGATTGCTGGATTGATCAAGGATTTAGGTTTAAAGGTCAAACTGGATACCAATGGAGTCCAATACGGGAAATTAAAGGAGTTACTCCATAATGACCTTGTTGATTATGTAGCTTTGGATTATAAGGGTGATAGAGAGAATATCAAAGAAATCACTGGAATATCCAATGAAAGCCTTGTTATTGAAAATTGGTTTAAGTCATTTAGAATACTATTAGAGTCAGAAGTAGATTTTGAACTAAGAACTACTTTGGTAAAGGGATTTCACAATACCAATAATTTAATTTCAATGGCCAAGGAGATAATACACTCTAGAGACTGTGGTGATTTTAAATGGTATCTGCAATCCTTCAGAAGAGATGAGAAAGTACTTTCTGACTACTCAAAGGATGATGTGACTCTTCATGCCTATTCTGATCAAGAGGTTTCTGAAATGTTGGAATTACTTAAGAAATTAGGATTTATAGTTGAAAAAAGATAAAGGGGGAGACTATCATGAAGTACATAGTAGTAAAAAGAGATGGAAGTAGCGTTAATTTTGAAGTATCTAAAATAAGGGATGCAATGGAAAAGGCATTCATAGCAGTGGAGACACCTGTTGATGATTCTGTATTGGAGTTGTTATCATTAAGGGTTATTTCTGAATTTGCTGGAAAGATTGAAAATGGTGAAATAACTGTTGAAGACATACAGGACTCTGTGGAGATAACACTTATACAAGCTGGATTCTCAAAGGTAGCCAGGGCATATATCCTATATAGAAAGCAAAGACAAAAGGCAAGAGACGCAGTTAGTACACTTGTTGATTATAGTAAGATTGTGAATGACTATGTCAATATTGAAGATTGGAGGGTAAAGGAGAATTCAACTGTTACTTATTCAGTAGGTGGCCTTATACTTTCAAATAGTGGTGCGATAACTGCTAATTACTGGTTATCGGAAATCTATGATATGGAAATAGCTGATGCTCATAGAAACTGCGATATACATATTCATGATTTATCAATGCTAACTGGCTATTGTGCTGGGTGGTCCCTTAGACAGTTGATAGTAGAAGGATTAGGTGGTGTTAATGGTAAAATAACATCATCTCCCGCAAAGCACTTAGCTACATTATGCAATCAGATGGTAAACTTCCTGGGGATAATGCAAAATGAGTGGGCTGGTGCTCAAGCCTTTAGCTCCTTTGATACATATCTGGCTCCTTTTGTCAGGATGGATAATCTGGACTATGATGGAGTGAAGAAATCACTGGAATCCTTCATCTATGGTGTGAATACTCCCAGTAGATGGGGAACGCAGGCACCATTTTCAAACATTACATTAGATTTAAGTCCCCCGGAGGATCTAAAGGATCAGTATGCAATAGTTGGTGGCAAACTGATGGATTTCAAATATGGTGATTGTAAACATGAAATGGATTTGATTAACAAGGCCTTTCTGGAAATCATGATAGAAGGGGATGCAGAAGGAAGAGGATTTCAATATCCAATACCAACCTATTCAATAACCAAGGACTTTGACTGGTCTGATAGTGAGCTGAACAGATTGTTATTTGAAATGACAGCCAAATATGGAACACCTTATTTCTCCAACTATATAAATAGTGATATGGAGCCATCTGATGTTAGAAGTATGTGCTGCAGATTGAGACTTGATTTAAGAGAGCTTAGGAAAAAAAGTGGAGGGTTCTTTGGCAGTGGAGAAAATACTGGTTCAATTGGAGTGGTAACTATAAATATGCCTAGGATAGCCTATGTATCCCAGGATGAAGAGGAGTTCTTCAAAAAGCTAAACAGAATAATGGATATTTCTGCCAGGTCCTTAAGGGTTAAAAGGCAGATAATAGAAAAGTATATGGATGCTGGACTTTATCCGTATACAAAGAAGTATCTAGGTGACTTCTCCAATCATTTTTCAACCATAGGGCTGGTGGGAATGAATGAAGCCTGTTTAAATGCCAGATGGATAGGGAAAAGCCTATGGGAAAATGAAGGTGTTGAATTCTCAATAAAGGTATTAAATCATATGAGGGAAAGACTATCGTTCTATCAGGAGGAGTATGAAGACTTATATAATCTGGAAGCTAGCCCTGCTGAATCCACTTCATACAGATTGGCAATTCACGATAAAAGGAGGTTCCCAGATATTATTACAGCTGGGGAGAATAATGACTCACCATACTATACAAATAGTTCACATCTACCAGTTGGATATACAGAGGATATTTTCGAAGCTCTTGATGTCCAGGATAAACTTCAGACACTATATACCAGTGGGACAGTATTTCATGTTTTCTTAGGTGAAAGATTAAATGACTGGAAGGCAACGGCAAGTCTGGTAAGAAAAATAGCGGAAAATTATGAACTGCCATATTATACATTAAGTCCGACTTATTCTGTTTGCAGAGATCATGGATATCTTCAAGGGGAGCTTGAAAAATGTACACACTGTGGTAGAGAAGTTGAGGTTTATAGTAGAATTACAGGATATTATAGGCCACTTCAAAACTGGAACAAGGGTAAGACCAGTGAGTACAAGGAACGATTAGAGTATTCGTTATAGAGGATCAAGGGGTTTTTAGCTTAGGCTAGGAACCCCTTATTAATTAGTAAGAACAATCTATTACAATAATTGGGTATAAGTATCAAATAATAATTATATTAGATGCAATAAAAATAACACTTAATGCATTATATATATGAAGGGGAAATTATCATGATATTATTTGCTTTTGTCCTTGGGGAAGGGGAACAACTCCATAGTAGTATTGAAATTGATGAAAATCTAATAGTGAGAATTGGAAATGGTGATATGGAGGCATTTGATGTTCTATATAGAATCAGTGAGAGAACACTTTATGCTTATGTGCTTTCACTTACCAAGGATCATGAGATTACTTTGGATATTATGCAGGATACCTATGTGAAACTAATATCCGCTGCTCACCTATATAAACCCATGGGTAAGCCATTAGCCTGGCTGTTTACCATTGCAAAAAATCTATTCTATCAGAAATTAAGAAGAGAGAAAAATGAGACCAAGGTGGATCCTATGGAAATATCAGATGATAAGAGATTTTCTTATGTTACT
>JAUWAD010000058.1 GCA_030602225.1 Bacillota bacterium
ATTTATGGAAGTGACAAAAGAAGGAATAGTATTAAGAGAGATAAATCCAGAATACAGTGTTAAAGAAGTCCAGGAAGCAACAGAAGCCACACTAATAATACCAGAAGATCTCAAGGAAATGACTGTTTAATAAATTCAGGGCACCATTTAACTTAAAAAGTGGTGCCTTTAACAAATGGAGGTGAATAAAGGTGAAAATATCTGAGATAAAAAGAATAGGAATAGCTGGTGCAGGAACCATGGGATCAGGAATAGCTCAAATATTTGCTAGGAAAGGGTATAAAGTTTTAGTTACAGATATAAAAGAGGAGTTTCTCCATAAATCAGCAAAACTTGTTGACTTATTTAATAGCAGTTTAATTGAAGAGGGAATTATGTCAGAAGATGAAGTTGAAGGTGTACTTTCTAACATTTCATTTAGCACTGATAAAGCTGGATTTAAAGACTGTGAACTAATAATAGAAGCAATAGTTGAAAAAATGGACATTAAGCAGGACTTCTGGAGGGAAGTTGAAGAATTAGCTTCTAAAAATACATTGTTTGCAACAAATACATCAGGATTGAGTATAAATAAAATCTCATCAAAAGTTATTGATAAATCTAGATTTATTGGCATGCACTTTTGGAATCCTCCACACATAATTCCATTAGTTGAATTGATTAGAGGAGATGAAACATCAAATGAGACGGTTTAGGTTCTGAAAGAATTACTGCTAATTATTGATAAAGAACCAGTAGTTGTTCAAAAGGACGCTCCAGGATTTATTGGAAATAGACTTCAGTTTGCTGCATTTAGAGAAGCACTACACATTGTTAATGAAGGGATTGATACCTTTGAAGATGTTGATAAAGCCATGAGATTTGGTCCTGGATTTAGATATCCAATTATAGGTCCTCTTCAAACAGCTGATCTTGGAGGATTAGATACATTCTATTACATTTCTTCATACTTATTCAATGAGTTATCGGATGCAAAAGAACCGCCAGAAGTTTTAAAGGAAAGAATGGATGCTCAAAAGCTGGGTGTAAAATCCAAAGAAGGTTTCTATGATTATTCAGATGGTAAGGATGAAGAAGCAATAAAGAGAAGAGATAAGATGTTCTTTAAAATGCTTAAATATATTCACATGGAGGAGAAGGGCCAATAGGTCCTTTTCTTGTTTTTAGAAAATATTATTGGTATCATTATTAATAGAGGTGACTAACTATTAAAAGTCAATGATTTTTTTAGAAATATGCTGAAACAAAAATGGGCATACCAAATAAGCCTTTTGACAAATGACTTCAAAAAGCAACCAGGCTTTAGTATTACTGATTGCCACTACACAATCAGCGAAGTTTTGTTGGATCAAAATCAATTCCATTCTTTTCAAGAGTAAAGATAACACGAATCAACTTTTTAACAAGATGAGAACATGCCACACGGTGTGATTTACCTTCATTACGCTTCTTGTGGTAGTACTCAGCAAAAGTCATGTTGTATTGAATCAATGGAATACACAGATTCATCAAGGTGTAGCGAAGATGGGAGGAACCTCTTTTAACCATACCGCCACCATGTTCCGACGTTCCTGATTGATAATAACCTGGTTCAAGCCCCGCAAAAGAAAGCATCTGAGCAGGGGAATTGAATTTGGATAAATCACCATATTCAGCATATATAACAGCTGCTGACAGAGGTCCAATGCCAGGTATAGATAAAGTTTTAGGATCAATTTCAGCGATTAAAGATTCAATTTGACCCTCAAGAGAGGCTACCTCATTTGCTAATTGTTTATACAAAGATAGCAAACTGTTCAATTGGCAAGTGAAAAGTTCATGATCACAGCCAACGGTATTCTTGGCCAATTCTTTTAGCTTTAGGAATTTTTGCATAGAGAATTTTCCTCTGGAGATACTGCGTAAAGCATCATAGGACCTAGAATTCATATTAGCAATACTTTTGGCAGAACCATAATTCTCTAAAAGATAGAGAGCAGTCTTGCTAAACCGATTATTAAAAAATGGTTTAAACTCAGGAAAGACGTGATCAAGGACATTTGTAATCTTAACGATATAAAAGCTTCTCTGTTTAACAAGAGAGTCACGAAGACGAGTTAATGACTTAAGTGAGTAGGTATGATAAAATCCTATTGGATAGGGTTTGTAATCAACCGTCATAAGCCAGCGGGCAATGGATATTGAATCAATTGCATCCGTTTTGGTACGCCTTAAAGACTGAGACTTGTTAAACTTTGAGAGAAGAACAGGGTTAAATTCCATGAAGCTGTAGTGGGCTTTTTCGAGGAATAACTTCAGGTTTAAAGCATAGTGACCAGTAGATTCAAACCCTATTCTTACATCCTCTTTAGGATCAAGAGAATCTAGAACAGACAAGAGTTCTGTAAATCCATCATAATCGTTTTTGATGGAAAAAGAATCACAAACAATCTCGCCTGCTTCAGTAACAATGAAACAATCGTGTTTGAACTTAGAGATATCTATTCCGACATAAAACATTTGAAATACCTCCTTTAATAATATTTAGCACTGTTGTTTTCCACAAGGTTTCCGGCCATGGAATCACGTAAATACAAACGTCAAAGCGTTAACTAACCAATTACCAGTGAAGACGAAAAGCTGTGGTCTGAGTCACCTCAAAACAGTCAAAGCTGTAGGAAAATAGAAACAAATCCACAGTGCTTTATCATTATAATAACGGAGTAATAGATAATACCCAAATAATTTGGGAGAAAGGAGAAATAATCCAACCCCCTCTATTAAAGAGGTTAATTGGATTATACGTGATGAAAATGAAGAGCTTGGTACTTGAAGATGGGAACAAACTTTTTTACAGGGTTAAAGGAGAAGGCAAGACAATACTATGCATCCATGGTTTTGGAGCTGATCATGGTGTTTTTAGATTTCTTGAGAGATACCTATCAAATAGTTTTAGAATAATATCAATGGATTTAAGGGGCCATGGAAAATCGAGTTGTAAAAGCAATAATATTTTAGTTAGTGATTTATCAAGAGATATTAATGAATTAATTAAGTACTTACAAATTGAATCCTTTAGCTTGATGGGATACTCCATGGGAGGAACTGTAGCTCTTGAATACATTAGAACCTTTAGTGATGTTAAAGTAGAAGCTCTTATACTTATTGAGTCAAGTTTAAAAATGATCAATGACAATTCATGGAATTCAGGTTTGTTTCTTGGAGAATATGATCATGAAACACATGAAGAAACCTTAAAGGAGATAGAATTTAATTGGGAAGAGTTTTGTAGAGAATTCGTTTTGAAACTCAGCAAAAAATTGAATGGTAAAAACTACGAATTAGCAGTTAAGAACCTAATGAACAATAATAATAAAGCCTTGCTATCATTGTGGAATGATATGGGTAAAGTTGACAATAGAAATATAGCCTTAATGGTAGATAAGAGAGTGCTTTATATAAGTGGAAATGACAGTCAATTCTATAGAGAGGAAGCTGGAAAGATGATTTCAAGCATGTTTAAGAAAGGGGAGTTTGCATCTGTCCAGGGAGGGCATTTGCTATTATTAGAAAACCCCGTTGAAGTCAACAGGGTTATTGAAGAATTTCTTATTCAAATTTATACTCCCTAATTATCATACCTTTAAGTATTAACTTAATGTATTCCATAGTTTTTTTTCTGGCAGAGTCAGGAGTTAACTTATTGTTCAATACTTTTTTCAATAACCCCTCATAAATTAGAAGGGTAATTTCATTTAATCTATCTCCATCATTTTCGTCAATATACCCATCTTCTATGCAATCTCTTATTATGGTCATACCTCTTTGGGAGATATCACTTTTTAGAAGCATGGTTGATGTTTTTTCGTCTGCATTCATCAAGTCTTCAGGGAAAAGTCTATAGTAATCACTTACGTATTCTTCCATATCCTTTTGTAAATTAGAGAAGAATATTGCATTATATACTTCCGGACTTTGAAAGGAATAGAGACAAAAACACTCCCAAACTTTTAAAAACCTATCCATTGAATTCTTGGAGTCCTTGGTATACTCTCCAAGAGCATTGGCATAATCCTTTATAAGTCTCATAGCAGAGAAAAAAATCAGATGGTCGAGATTTTCAAAGTAGTTGTAGAGAGTAGCACTATTGTATCCAGCTAAATTTGCCACTTTCCTCAAAGTGATAGTATTAATTCCCTCTGTTTGCATCAGCTCATCTGAAGCCCTTATAAAGTCCATCATTATCCTGTTTCTAATCATTTCTTTCTTCATAATTATCCCCTGTTATCTGTATTTTATATCATTCTATCATAGAAGATGTAAAATAGACAATCTCTAATCCGCCTTTAATACTGATGGGTGCAGATGTCTTTCTTCCTTAATACCAGAAATCAATATAGCTCTCTTAAGGGGAGGGAGTAGAAATAAGGTAGATATAAAAGTGGTACCTGCACTGAAAATTGATACTTGAAAACCAAGTAGTAATCTTATTATTAAACCCCTATAATCCAGACCAGCCATTAGAATATAGGGTAGGTCTATTATGGTACCACAAGCAAAAGCTAAAATGAAGCCACAAACAGCAAGGGTATATTCACTCCTTATATAGTTTCCAAGAAAAGAGTAAATAAGTGAGTATAAAGGGAACAAAATTAAGTACATCATTGTCCAGGGACTAAGTCCAAAGGTTAATATAACCAAAAGAGTGAAAATTAGGGTGCTAAGATATGAGGTCCTTCTTGAGAAGGAAACCCCATATAATAGTATTGTAAAATTAAGTAGTTCAAAATATAATACCCCAGATCCAATACTATATATTAAATACATAATAGCAGAAAGAAAACCTGTTAATGTTATGTCCTTGGCTTTCATCTAGAATCCCATATCTTTGGTGAATACGAAATTGATTTTATCACCATCAAATAAACCTAGAGAATCAACCCCTGGAGCATTACCCACCTCCATGAAAACATCCTGGGATTTGCTCTCATAGGAATACATCCACCAAGGACCATCCATCATGCTCTCTGTATTTAAATCCATCAATCCTTCCAGGAATCTTCCATACTGGGAATCACTCATAATCACTTTCAGATGAGAGCTGTTTTCTTCTAGGAAGTCTCCAAGGGTAATAGCCTTTGTATTGAACTCTGTTGATTCCATAATCTCATTATTCTCCACTTCATTGAATATTGAGATTGTTATAGTCTTTTCTCCCTCTTCGCCTTTGAAAAAGCTAGTGAATCCAACAAAACCTACCACCATTAAAGCAAGTATAAGTACAGATAATATTATCTTTGTATTTTTTCCTTTCATTTTAACCCTCCTAATAAGATTTTGATATGAACTGAATTTCATTTATTTCTTCTATCCTGTTCACTTCAAGAGACATTACAAAAAGAATATTTGCAATTAAATTACATAGGTCTATCAGTATTTGAGGCACGAATATGCCACTTTTCTGAATAAGGTATAGATTTCTTGTTACTATTTTTGCCTCGCACCTTGCAAGATGATACTGACATGAAATATTATTTCCCAATGGGTATATGAATCCCTTTAATCTATCCTTATTTCTTTCCCTAAGAACATGATACATGGTTTGGCCATCCTTAAGGTCATCTGAGGATATGGCCATTCTACCTCGGATAGAACCATTTACATGTAGAACTCTATTCATAAGCCACCAGGTTTCTTTTTCCAGTGGGGTACCTGATGAAATGATACTGCCCAGCAAAGAAGATAGTTTATCAGTTAGAATTTCATGATTAACCAAGGGGCCATCTTCGTTTAAAAATGGATACGCAATAAAATCCAAGTTGTTTTTCATCTTTTCCCTCCTAGCATTGTGAATAAAAAAAGTTCCTCAGCTAGGAGGAACTAAAAAAATCTAAAAATGGCCAAATAAAATAAAAAGGGCTCATTGTGATTCCTCCTTTCCCTCCGAAAGTGGTTTATAAATCAGTAGGCAGGTCTCCTGGCTTAGAGCTATTACCATCTTGCCTTCCCATGATAGTCACAGTGGCATTTTAAGATGGATGTACTCTATACAGTAGCGGGGGCTGCAGTGTTTCACACATTTCCCTATTAAGTATTACACCTATTGAAGTATTTCGTTTTACTTTATAAGTGTATAGGAAATCCTTGGCAAATGCAATGGTAAAAAATAGTGAAAACATTTGCATAATTTATATTGACAATAATCGCGATTATGATAGTATAATAAATAACAAATATAATCGCGATTAAAATGAAAGGAGAGAGAACATGAAATTAGAATTAGGTAATTTTTATGTAAAGGATGTTTTATTTGGCCATAAGACATACTATAAGGATGGTATTCTTACCATAAACAAAGAAGAAGCAATGAACTTTATCAGAGAAGATGAACACATAATAGAATTAGATTTAGTAATAGCAAAACCAGGAGAGAATACAAGAATTGTTCCGGTTAAGGAGGCTGTTGAACCTAGGGTTAGACCAGATGGAAGAGCAGTTTTTCCTGGGGTAACAGGAGATCTTGAGATGGCCGGTATGGGAAGACTTCATGCCTTAAAAGGATGTTCAGTACTTGGAGTTGGAATGCACTGGGGAAGCTTTGGTGATGGATTGATAGATATGGGTGGAGAAGGTGCAAAATATACCCTTTACTCACAGCTTATTAATATCTGTATAGTTGCAAATACTGATGAAGAAGAAGAGCGATACGAACAGCAAAAAAAGAACACTGCAATTAGAATGGCAGCACATAAATTTGCAGAATATCTAGGTGAGACAGTTAAGGAATTAGAACCTGAAGAGGTTGAAGTGTTTCAATTAGATCCAGTTACCAAAAGAGATGATGACACATCAAAATTACCAAGTGTTGTACTTGTAATGCAACCTCAATCTCAAATGGAGGAACTGGGATACAATGATTTAGTGTATGGATGGGATATGAATAAATACGTACCTAGCTTTATGAATCCAAATGAGGTACTTGATGGAGCACTTATTTCAGGAAGCTTCATGCCTTCATCATCAAAATGGTCGACATATGATTTCCAGAACTTCCCAACAATTAGGGAATTATATAAAGAACATGGTAAGAGTATTAATTTCCTTGGAGTTATTATGTCTAACTTAAATGTTTCTTTAGAACAAAAGAAAAGATCAGCTCTATTTGTTGCTCAGATAGCTAAATCTCTAGGGGCTGATGGAGCTATAGTAACAGAAGAAGGCTATGGAAATCCTGATGCAGATTACATTCTTTGCCTAGCAGCCCTTGAGGATGTAGGAGTTAAGACAGTGGGAATAAGTAATGAGTGTACTGGTAGAGATGGAGCTTCCCAGCCATTGGTTACACTAGATGTAAAGGCGAATGCTCTTGTATCAACAGGAAATGTATCCCAGCTAATAGAATTACCGCCAGCTGATAAGGTAATAGGCGAGTTACAGGCATTGGCAAGAGATGGACTATCAGGGGGATGGGCATATGATGAAGTTCTAGGATCATCTGTTAGAGAAGATGGATCTGTAATTATGGAAAATAACGCCATGTTCTGTGGCGATATGATAGCGGGATGGTCAACAAAGACCATGAAAGAGTTTTAGGAGGTGAGAACATGAAAAAGGCTATTCATTATATAAATCAGTTTTTTGCAGGTATTGGTGGAGAGGAATTGGCAGATCACAAGCCAGAAATTAGAGAAGGATTAGTTGGACCTTCCCTAGCTTTAAATAGTGTTCTAGATGGTGAAGTTACACATACTATAATTTGTGGAGATAATTTCATGGGATCTAATACTGAAGAGGCAGTTAAGTTAATATTGGGATTCCTAGAAGATAAAGAATTTGATATATTCATAGCTGGACCAGCTTTTCAAGCAGGTAGATATGGAGTTGCTTGTGGTACAATAGCAAAAGCAGTAAAGGAAAAATTCAATGTTCCCGTATTAACTTCGATGAACGAAGAAAATCCAGGAGTTGAGATGTTCAAAAAAGATATGCATATCTTCAAAGGTGGAAAATCAGCTGCTAAATTAAGAGATGATGTAAAAGTCATGGCTGATTTTGCAAACAAGCTTCTAATGGGTGAAAAAACAGGTTCCGCTGATGAGGAAGGATTCTTCCCAAGAGGAATAAGAGCTCAAGTTTGGTTGGAAAATGGGCCTATAGCTTCAAAAAGAGGGGTAGACATGTTAATTAAGAAGCTAAATGATGAAGAGTACATCAGTGAGCTTCCAATACCAGAACTGGATAGAGTAGAAATTGCCAGCCCAATTATGGATCTTTCAAAGGCTAATATAGCTCTTATTACCACTGGAGGTATAGTACCTGTGAATAATCCAGATAGAATTCAGTCAGCATCTGCCACAAGATGGGGCAGATATGATATTTCCAACGATGATAGACTCCAATCAGGAGTATATAAGACTATACATGCTGGATTTGACCCAGCTGCTGCAGATGCAGATCCAAATGTAGTTATGCCAGTGGATGCAATGAAGGCATATTTAAAAGAAGGTAAGTTTGGTAAACTTCATAAGTATTTCTATTCTACTGTTGGAACTGGAACTACTCAAGCTGAAGCAATGAGAATGGGTAAGGAAATTGTTGAAAAATTAAGAGAAGACAACGTTGATGGTGTTATAATGACTGCCACCTGAGGTACCTGTACTCGTTGTGGAACAACGATAGTGAAGGAAATAGAAAGAGCAGGAATACCAGTGGTTATTATGTGTAACTTGATACCTGTTGCAACAACCGTTGGAGCAAATAAAATAGTACCTACAATATCAATACCTTATCCATTGGGAGATCCTCAAACACCAAAAGAGGTACAGTGGAAGCTTAGATATCATAGAGTGGGAGTTGCCCTTGATGCATTAGCAGAAGATATTAAGGAACAAACAGTTTTCAGAGTTAAAATATAGTTGGATTAAAGGGTGTATATACACCCTTTAATGTGATTTACTCTTAAGAGGAGGAAAAATATGAACAACAAAATCAAAAAAGATAACAGTGTGTTTTATATATCATTAATATTGGCTATATCTATAGTATTATGGGGAATCGTAGCTCAAAGTAGTTTTTCATCATTTGCTAATTCATTGATGAATTTCTTGAAAACATACTTTGGTTGGTCATATCTAATTGCCATGTTCATTTTTGTCATATTTGCACTTATTTTAGCATTTAGTAAATATGGCAAGATTAAACTGGGAAAGGATGATGATAAGCCTGAGTACAGTACCACATCATGGTTTGCAATGCTTTTTGGAGCAGGAATGGGTATAGGTTTGGTATTCTGGGGAGTTGCGGAACCTATCTCCCATTTGGTTTCTCCAGCACCTGGAATTGAGCCTGGAACTATTGAAGCTGCAAACTTTGCAATGAAATCATCCTTTATGCATTGGGGGTTTCATCCATGGGCAAATTACAGTATTATAGGACTTGCATTGGCATACTTTCAGTTTAGAAAAGATAAGCCTGGATTAATTTCAAGTATATTTATACCATTACTTGGTGAAGATAGAGTTAGAGGACCTATTGGAAAATTTATTGACATACTAGCTGTTTTTGCAACTGTTGCTGGAGTTGCCACATCTCTAGGACTGGGAACAATGCAGATAAACAGTGGACTGAACTTTCTATTTAATATACCAGAGACAAAACTTGTTCAAATTATAATTATTGCAATTATTACAGTCTTATTCATATGGACTGCTATATCTGGCATAGGAAAAGGCATTAAAATGTTAGGAGACATAAATCTAGTATTGGCTGTAACACTTCTTAGTTTAGTGATAATCCTTGGACCAACTATCACATTTATTAATTCATTCACCAATGGATTAGGACAGTATATTAATGGATTTATCGTAGATAGCCTTCATATTGAACCCTATGGAGATAATAGTTGGATATTCGGTTGGACAGTGTTTTACTGGGCTTGGTGGATAGCTTGGGCTCCATTTGTGGGGACCTTCATTGCTAGAATATCAAAGGGTAGGACTATTAGAGAATTTATTGGAGGTGTAATTTTTGCTCCTGCAATAGTTTCAATTGTTTGGTTTTCAGCCTTTGGTTCCATGGGACTAAACTTAATGGATACCATGGGGATGAAGAAGATGAGTCAGGCTGCTTCTGTACCATCAACTGCTCTTTTTCAAGTTTTTAGCTACTATCCAATGAGTATGGTGCTATCCATGATCACAGTGGTTTTACTAAGCACTTTCTTTATTACTTCAGCAAATTCTGCTACATTTGTATTAGGAATGCTATCATCTCAAGGAGACTTAAACCCATCAAAAAGCAAACAGTTTATTTGGGGCATTGTACAGTCACTACTAGCAACATCACTACTTCTAGCAGGTGGATTAGAAGCTCTTCAAACAGCATCCATTGCAGCTGCATTTCCATTTATATTTGTAATGATCTTTGCTATTGTATCCTTGATGAAAGCCTTGAAAGAAGAGAACGTATAAATTAATGCCCTTCAAACTAAAGGAAGGGCATATACGTATCAATTTTATCTAGTTTTGAATGGGAAAGAATTTCTTTTAGAATGTTCATTCCCTTTTTTATTTCATCCTTTGTAACTGCACTAAAACTTAATCTAATGTAATTATCAAATGACTCATTATCTATAAAGAATACTTTACCTGGAACAATGGCTAGTTTTCTTTTACTACATTCTTCATAAAGGTTCATGCTATCCCAGGATTTTGGGAGTTCTACCCATATGCTTAAGCCTCCTTTTGGATCCTTATAGGATAACCCAAAGTGGGATAAATGATCTAACTCTTCTTTCATCAGTTTATACTTCTCATAATAGTCATTGATAATTGTATCCATATGACTTTTCCAGAAATCTTTTCTTAGATAAAGATCAAATGCCCTCTGGAGATATCCAGAGGATGAGATATCTGTTGAATGCTTGGCTTTTATTAATTCCTTGAAAAGTTTTCCAGGTATGGTCATAAAACCAATTCTTACACCAGGCATAAAAATTTTTGAGAAACTTTTAATGAAGATCACATTATCGTTTCTATCATAGGTTTTAAGAGGAAGTTTCTTGTTTCCTTCAAAGGAGAGGTCAGTTAAGAAATCATCTTCTATGATGTAGAAATCATACTCCTTTGCCATTCTCAAAAGCTCTTTCATTTTTTCCTTACTATAGGAGATGGTTGTTGGACTTTGATAGTTAGGCATGATATATATAAATCTTGGATTATATCTTTTTACATAGCCCTTAAGAAGATCTAAATTAATACCATCAGATTCTAAAGGCAATCCAACAATTCTAGCACCTCTGGACTTAAAGGCCGAGAATGCTCCAGGATAAGTTGGATTTTCAACGAGTATTGTGTCTCCTTGAGTAACTAATGTCTTAGAGATAATATCTAACCCTTGCTGACCTCCTGATGTTATAAGGATTTGTTCCTTATTAACATCTATGGAGTAATTATCAATTAAGAATTTACTGATGGACTCTCTTAGTGGTCCATATCCAGTTATTTCAGGGTATAAAAAGGCCATACCCCTATCTCTATCTAAAACCTCAATTAAGGATTGTTTAAACTCCTCTATGGGGAATAGTTCAGGAGTGGGTGAAACAGTAGCAAAGTCAATGCTATCTTTTAGTAAAGGGAATATCCCTGATATCATTAGTTCCATATCTCCTTCCTCCATGCTGGAAGTTTCCAGGTTATAAACAGGCTTTCTGACGAATGTTCCACTACCAGGAACCTTATATATATATCCTTCTGTTTCCAGCTGCTTATAAGCATTAACAACAGTGACATTATTGACTTGAAGAGATTTTGATAAAGTTCTGATGGAAGGTAATTTTTCTCCATCTAGGTTCTCTTCTTCAATTATGCTGCGAATATTTTCATATAGCTGCTGATATAATGGGATGTTTGACTCTTTATCTAGTTTAATTCTTTCAATCATAGGAAATCCCCTCCTGTATGGATACACTTATTATATCACATAAGATTATCTTATAGTCTTCTAATATTCATTTAATTTTATTGTTATGGAAAAACCTTCCCTTATACTATGGAACTTATGCTAAATTATATATATAATTAGTGTATATAATCTGAAGGAGTATACTATGAATAAAAAATTTATTGGTCTGTTTTCAATACTTTTCATACTTGTGATTTTTCTCTTAGTATTCTTTTCATTTGAAGGAAATCAAAAGAGGTTTGTAGAACTACTGGATAGTTTGGATAAGTCTGATAAGGAAGTGCTTCAGGTTAAGAATATATCTGGTAGTAATTTTCATTATGTTAATGGTAGAATTTTTACCTTTAATGGAGAAAAGTTAACTGCCATGGATATGGAGGAAAATCCACTGTGGCAAAAGACTTTTCTTATACCTGATCTTCAGTTTGAAAAAGGATTTACTCGAGTGGCTGTCTATAATAAGGAATTGGGAGAAGTATATGTGTATAACACTGGAGGAGAGACTCTTTTTGAATTAAAGCTCAATAAGGAAATAATGGGAGTAAAATTATATGAAAGTGGGGTATCAATACATTCTAAGGAACCAGCCAGGGATCAGATAGCATTTTTTGATTATAAAGGAGATATTATTACTGAGCTTAATTACAATGATACTTACTTGGTTAATTATTACATGTTAGGGAATGATATTTATACATCAGAGGTAGTCCCGGGAAGTAACGGATTTTTATCAAACTTTATAACACATAAGGGTAATAATAAAGCAATTGATTTCTATATTGAGAATGAAATACTGATTCGTAGAGAAAAAATGGGTTCCTCACAGGTATACTTAACGGATGAAGGAATTAAATTTGTTAAGGGGAATGAAGTGATTTGGGAAAAAGATTTTCCCATAATAAAAGATATTCTAGTTGATGGAGAAGAGATCTATGTTTTATATGGTGATAATTTTCAGGTGTTAAATAAAGCTGGTGAAGAAATTAAGCAGTATACACTAGCCTTAAATTATACTAAGATATACCAACATGGGAAATATATAATATTGGTGGGAGATAAAGATATTGTTTTTTATCTTCATAGAGAAGAAGTATCAAGGTTTTACTTTCTAAGAAAAATAAAAGCCATTAATAGCCAATTCAATGAATTAGTAGTAACCCTTGAAGATGGAATATCAGTACTTAGAATCGAAGATGTTGTAGTGAAAAAGGAGGACTAGAAGTGGAAAAATATATAGATGCAAAAGGATTAGCATGTCCCAAACCAGTAATACTAACTAAAAAGGAATTAGATGCTTTAAAAGAAGGTTCTGTTAGGACAGAAGTTGATAATATGGTTGCCAAGGAGAATTTATCTAAGCTGGCAAGTAGCATGAATTTTGAGTATACTGTAGAGAACTTGGGTGAAGAGCGTTTTATTGTAACCATATTAAAAGGTATTGAAAATTCAAGTATATCAGGTAATCTGGAAAAGAAAACTGATTTAGAGAGTAATGTGCTTGTTATTCAATCAGATCAAATGGGAAAGGGCAGTGAAGAACTTGGTAAAATATTAATGAAGAGCTTCATATATACTGTTAAAGAAACAAAGCCATACCCTAAAGCCATATTATTCTATAACGCTGGGGTTAGATTAACGTGTAAAGATAGTGATGTACTTGAAGACCTTATATATTTAGAAAAAGCAGGTGTGGATATTATCTCCTGTGGAACATGGTTGGATTTCTATGGAATAAAGGAAGGTCTAATGGTAGGAAGTATCTCAAATATGTATAGTATTTATG
>JAUWAD010000093.1 GCA_030602225.1 Bacillota bacterium
GCCCAGGAGAAGTTTAAGGAAGTAAGTGAAGCCTATGAGGTTCTTAGCGACGAAACTAAGAGAAAACAATATGATCAGTTTGGCCAATATGGATTTTCAAATGGTCAACAGTTTGACCCATCTCAATTTGGTTTTGGAAACTTTGGTAGCGGAAAGTATTCTTATTCATCATCAAGTTCAGGAGACTTTAGTGATTTCTTCAATTTAATATTCGGATCTTCAAGGGGAGGTGGATTTGACATAAATGATTTATTCAGTGGAGCTAGAGGAGCAAGACGAAATAGTCAACCACAAAGACAATCCTTTGAAACAGATCTAAAAATAACTCTTAAGGAAGGTTTTGAAGGAGCTAGCAAGGAAGTTTCATTGAATATAAGTGGATCCATCAAAAATATTAATGTTAGGATACCAAAGGGAATTACACCGGGAAAAAAGATAAAAGTTAAAGGTGATAAATGGGGTATTGAAGGAGATATTCTATTTAAGATAGATTTTTATAAAGAGGAAGGATTAACCTTAGAAGGCTTAGATATAAGTCAAAGAGTTGAAATTCTACCATGGGAAGCAGCACTGGGAGAGAAAATAGTTATTTCAACCCTTAGGGGTAAGATAAAGGTTGAAATTCCAAAGGGTACCATGGGAAATAAAAGAATGAGATTAGCAAAAAAAGGATATGAAGACTTGAAAGGCAATATTGGGGACTTATACTTAGATATCCACATAGTAAATCCCCCAAAATTGGAAGATGAAGAGATAAAACTGTTTGAAAGACTTAAAGAAATAAACAAATATAATCCAAGAAAGGAATAGGGGAGGAATAATCATGGATTATAGCAAATTCACACAAAAAAGTATGGAAGCAATTCAGGAGTCACAAAATTTAGCGTTGGAAATGGGGAATCCAGAGTTAATGGATATCCACCTCCTATATGGTTTAACCCTTGGAAAAGAAGGACTAATTTCAAGAGTTTTATCAATAATGGGAGTCCAGGTAGATAGCTTTAGATCAGCTATTATAAAGTCCATAGAGAAATTGCCAAAACAATCAGGTGGAAGCATATACCCCAATAGAACCTACACTAAGATACTAATGGACTCAGAAGGGGAAGCAAATAATTTCAAAGATGAGTATATAAGTGTTGAGCATATATTTTTGAGCTTATTATCTAACAAAGGATCCTCTTTTACCAAATCATTATTGGAAGAGTATGGGGTATCTAGGGAAAAATTTCTTCAAGCACTTATGAAAGTCAGAGGAAGTCAGACCATAACATCAGATAAGCCAGAAGAAACCTATGAGGCTCTGAATAGATTTGGAAGAGATCTTGTGGAAGAAGCCAAAAAAGGCAAGATAGACCCTGTGATTGGTAGAGATTCAGAAATAAGAAATGTAATTAGAATTCTCTCTCGTAGAACTAAGAATAATCCTGTTTTAATAGGAGATCCAGGTGTAGGTAAAACAGCAATAGTTGAAGGTCTAGCGCAAAGAATTGTAAATGGAGATGTACCTGAGGGATTGAAAGAAAAGACCATATTTGCATTAGATATGGGTGCTTTAGTAGCAGGTGCAAAATATAGGGGAGAGTTTGAAGAACGACTTAAGGCTGTGCTATCTGAGATACAAAAGTCAGAAGGAAAGATTCTTCTTTTCATTGATGAAATCCACAATATAGTTGGAGCTGGAAGGGCTGAAGGTTCCATGGATGCAGGAAATCTCCTAAAACCAATGCTAGCAAGGGGAGAACTTCACACAATAGGGGCAACTACCCTTGATGAATACAGAAAGTATATAGAAAAGGATGCAGCTTTGGAGAGACGATTCCAGAAAGTTTTAGTTACTGAACCAACTGTTGAGGATACCATATCCATCCTGAGAGGATTAAAAGAAAAGTATGAAATACATCATGGTATTAGAATTTCAGATAATGCAGTAATTGCAGCTGTCACTCTTTCTAATAGATATATTTCCGATAGATTTCTACCGGATAAAGCAATTGATTTAATGGATGAAGCTTCAGCTATGATAAGAACGGAAATTGATTCAATGCCAGTGGAAATAGATGATATAAGAAGAAAGGTCTTACAGCTAGAAATTGAAAAAGCAGCTTTAAGTAAAGAAAAAGATGATAGTTCCAAAATTAGATTAGAAAAGATTGATTCTCAACTCCAAGAACTTAAGGAAAAACTAAATATTCTTAAGGCTCAATGGGAAGATGAGAAAAAATCTATTCTTGAAGAAAAAGAAATTAAAGAGAATATTGATAAGGTGAAAAGAGAGATAGAAGATGCTGAGAGAAAATATGATTTGGAGAAATTATCTAAATTAAAGTATGGGACATTGGTGGAATTGGAAAATCGGCTGGTTGAAGTTCAGAAGAAAGATAAAGATGGTGAAAGAATGCTAAAAGAAGAGGTCACCGAAGAAGAAATAGCTCAAGTAATTTCCAAATGGACTGGAATACCTTTAACAAAACTACTGGCTACTGAAAGGGATAAGTTGTTGAGTCTTGGTAGTATTCTTCATAAGAGGGTTATAGGACAAAGTGAGGCAGTAGATTCCGTAGTTGATGCAGTTATTAGAGCAAGAGCCGGACTTAAGGATATTAATAAACCAATAGGAAGTTTTATATTTTTGGGACCTACAGGTGTTGGTAAGACTGAGTTATCAAAAGCATTAACACAGGCATTATTCGATGATGAGAAGAATATGGTTAGAATTGATATGAGCGAATATATGGAAAAACATTCAGTGTCCAGATTGGTTGGGGCACCTCCTGGATATGTGGGATATGATGAAGGTGGGCAACTCACAGAATTAGTAAGAAGAAAACCATATAGCGTGGTATTATTTGATGAGATTGAAAAAGCTCACCCAGATGTGTTTAATATACTCTTGCAGGTTTTAGATGATGGAAGGCTTACTGATAATCAAGGAAGAACAGTTGATTTTAAGAATACTGTTATAATAATGACTTCTAATATTGGCTCTTCTATGTTGTTGGAGGGATTAACTGAAAATGGTGATATTGAGGAATCCACAAGATTAGCAGTAATGAATGAAATGAAAAGAGTCTTCAGACCTGAGTTCCTTAACAGAGTTGATGAAATAGTTATGTTTAAACCTTTACAAAAGGATGAGATTTATCAGATTATTGACTTACAACTTGAGGATATTGTAGGAAGGCTAAGGGATAGAAACATTGAAGTTACTGTATCAGGTGCAGCTAAGGAGTTAATTCTATATAGGTCTTATTCACTCCAGTATGGAGCAAGACCAGTTAAAAGATTTATGCAAAAGGAAATTGAGACCATGATAAGTAGGTTGATAATTGATGGGAGCATTAAGGATGGGGACAGGATCCAAATAACAGTTGAAAATGGAAAGCTTAAACCCGAGATTTCATAAAGAGACACCCACAAAAATGGGTGTCTTTTTACAATGTTATTTTCTCCAGAAGGTATCACAATTGGCTTTATCTTCAATATTAAACTGAATAATTTCCTTCAAGAATTCCAAGTCTAGATCTTTCTTCCAGGGTATCTTAATTGTCTCTTTGGTAAGTTCATAGCCCAGTTCTAAGGATTTATCATTAAATACTCTTAGGGCGGCTTTTTCAGGACCAATTGACATATGATTCTTCGAGAAACTGAAACCTATAATATATGTTCCATGATCGGTGAACATAGGCTGGTTCCACCCAATTTTCGGTTCAAGATTAGGAAAAGTTTCAAATATGAATGACAACATACTCTCTACTTTTTCTCTATGGCTAGGATTTTCTATCCTCTCTATTAATTCTTTAAAATATTCCATACCACACCTCCAATAGAATTTCTTTAATGCATATTTACTCAATTAAGGAAGGAATTAAACAAAAAAACAGCCTTGGTAATCAAGACTGTTTTTTCTATGTAACCGTGCACCCATTTTTGGCTGTCCTATTCCGGGCGTTACTCAAATAGTTAGCTCGGGCCAGGCTTACCCACGGCACACGAAAAATTTCACTTATCGCTGCTTCCTTCCGGACCTGACGAGGTTCATGAGTTTCCGTTGCGTAGGACCCAACCGTCAACACCACTTGTCTAAGGCAGACCCCACAATATGAAGCCTAGAATGGGAATTCAATCCTGCTATAGCGGATTGCAGGTTATAGGGCACCGCTACCTCCCCATCTAGCACGGTAATGGCGGAGAGAGAGGGATTCGAACCCTCGAGACGCTATTAACGCCTACACGATTTCCAGTCGTGCGCCTTCGACCAGCTCAGCCATCTCTCCATATCTCATAGAACTATATTATAGAATAAAAAAATCTCTATGTCAATGATTCCAATCTAGAAGGGACTAAACTGTATCTATTATTTTGCTTAAAATGATTAATATAGGGTATTTATGCTAACAAGTTGTAATGATAAAGGAGGAAATATTATGAAGAAAGTTTATATTGAGTATTGCACATCTTGAGGATATCTGGGAAGAGCAGTTGCTCTAGCTGAAAGCGTATTAAATAAGCATAAGAATAATGTTGCGGAAGTGTTAATAATACCTTCATCAGGTGGTGTATTTGAAGTTAAGGTTGATGATATATTGTTATTCTCCAAAAAGGAATTAAATAGATTTCCTGAAGAGGGAGAAGCTGAAAGTTTAATAGATAATTCATTATAGGGCCATCTGGCCCTTTTTAGTTTTTATAGTGCCATTAAGGGACATTTTTGATATAATAAGGTATACTATGGAGTTAGGATGATGGACATGTATCAAGCAATATATAGGAAATTTCGACCTAAAACATTTGATGAGTTATTAGGTCAAGAACATATTACAACTATACTAAAGAATCAAGTAGCAAAAGGAAACATAGGCCATGCTTATCTATTCTCTGGAACAAGGGGTACGGGAAAGACATCTGCTGCTAAAGTTTTTTCTAGGGCAGTTAATTGCTTGGATCCAACAGATGGTAATCCTTGCAATAAGTGTGAGATATGCAAAGGTATACTTGATGAGTCTATTATGGATGTTATAGAAATGGATGCAGCTAGTAATCGTAAAATAGAGGATATTAGAGAGCTTAAAGAAAAGGTAATATATCCTCCTTCTAAGGCAAGATATAAAGTGTACATAATAGATGAGGTTCACATGCTAACCAATGAGGCTTTTAATGCCTTGCTAAAAACACTGGAAGAGCCACCAAAACATCTATTATTTTTATTAGCAACCACTGAACCTGAGAGATTGCCTCATACTATTCTATCAAGGTGTCAAAGGTTTGACTTCAAAAGGTTAAAAAGCAAAGAAATAATTGACAATATGGTTAATATTGCGGATAGTATGGGACTTAATATTGAAAGTAAGGTATTTGATTTAATAGCCAAGAATTCAGATGGGGCCATGAGGGATGCGTTAAGTCTTCTTGATCAATGCATATCATATAATGATAAGGAAATTTCATATGAAGATGCAATAAAAATTCTAGGTATTGCTGATAATTCTTTATTATTAAACATGTGCAATTCAATAATAAATAAAGATATGGAATCAAGTATAAAAATGGTTAACCATATAATCCAAGAAGGTAAAGATATTAGTCAATTTCTAAAAGATACCATACATCATTATAGAAATTTAATGATAGTAAAAACCTCAAATAATCCAGATGAACTTATAGATTGGGGAGAAATTGTGGAGTATCAGGAACAAAGCAGAAATATCTCGCTACCACTTATACTTAAGAGCTTAAATATCCTAACTGATGCTGAGAACTCTATGAAATGGAGCACACAACCTAGAATTATTCTAGAGATGGCCATAATTAGATTAGTTAATTTAACAGAAGAGTTAAGCCTGGAGGAAAGAGTAAAGCGATTGGAAGAAGGAGTTCCTTTAAAACCAGCTACAATATCTAAACAAAAGGAAGAACCTTCAAAAGAGTTCAAACCAAAGAGAGAGTCCACAGCTAGTGAAGATTTAAGAAAAGAAGTAAAAAAACCAAGTGATAATGATGACTCAACCAAGGTTATTGGAGAGGAACTAAATTTTGATAATGTTAAAAAGACATGGCCAAAGGTAATGCAATTAGTAAAGTCTCGAAAGATTAATATCTACGCATTAGCTATGGAAGGTGAGCTTGAAAAAATTGAGCACAACAGGATAACATTATCTTACAAAGATGGATTTGAGTTCCATAAAGATGCTGTTAGCTCACCTCAGAATAAATCTTTTTTAGAAGGACTATTAACTGAGTTCTACGGTCAACAGATAGAACTTATGGTTATTATGAAAAGTTGTTTAAGTTCACAAGTTAGTGAAGTGAAAAAATCAAAAGATAACAATGAAGACTCAATAAAAGAAGTATTAAACTTTTTTGGTGAGGACATTGTTGAGATAAAATAAGGAGGTTATGAATATGGCAAGAGGTGGATACCCAGGAATGGGTGGAAATATGAATAATATGATGAAGCAAATGCAAAAGATGCAAAAAAAGATGGAGGAACTTCAGGCACAAATTGATGCTACTGAAATTGAAGCAACAGCTGGTGGTGGTGCAATTAAGGTAGTTGTTAATGGGAAAAAGGAAGTTCTTGATATCGAAATTGACCCATCCGTTGTGGATCCTGATGATGTTGAGATGTTACAGGATTTAGTAATGGCAGCAGTTAATGAAGCCCTGAGAAAGGCTGAAGATTTTTCTGCCAACGAGATGAAGAAAATAACTGGAGGCATGAATATTCCAGGACTGTAGGATAGGGAGGAATTTGTATGGATTATTATGCCTTACCGATAGCTAATCTTATAGATCAATTTTCAAAACTACCAGGAATTGGTAGAAAATCTGCTCAAAGATTGGCATTCTATGTCTTGGATATGGATCAACTTGAGGTAGAAAAATTGGCAGCATCGATTCTTGAAGCTAAGGAAAAAATTATGTTCTGTGAAATATGTGGGAATTTAACAGATAAAAATATTTGCCATATCTGTAAAAATGAATCCAGAGATAAATCCCTTATATGTGTTGTAGAAGGACCAAGGGATATTATAGCCATGGAAAAAAGCAAAGAGTATAAAGGATTATATCATGTTCTGCATGGTGTAATTTCTCCAATGGAAAATGTTGGACCACAGGATATAAGAATTAAAGAACTGCTCAATAGATTGGGAACTGATGAAGTGAAAGAAGTAGTAGTTGCAACTAACCCTACAGTGGAAGGTGAGGCAACTGCAATGTATATTTCGAAGCTAATTAAACCATTGGGAGTTAAAATAACAAGAATTGCCCATGGAATACCAGTTGGTGGAGATTTGGAATATTTTGATGAAATAACACTTGCAAGAGCCATGGATAATCGAAGAGAAATGTAAAGATAGTTTTATGCTGTTGT
>JAUWAD010000124.1 GCA_030602225.1 Bacillota bacterium
TGAAAATGTAGAAGTAAAATCAGGTGGAAATAATTCGATTATAACAACACCTAATACATCAATAGTTGTTACAGAAGGAGTTTCAGGAGTAAAAGGTACTGGTAATGTTGTTATAGAGTCTGGAGTGGAGTATAAGAATGGTGAGACTACTACAGAACCAGCAGAACCTGTTGAGGAAGAAGTACCACCAGTATTTGGTGGAGGAGGATTTATTCCACCTACACCTGTTGCACCAACACTAGTAAGTGCTAGGCTATACTATGATGACACTCCTATATTAAAATCTGGGGACACTGAACAGTTAACTTTTGAGGTACCTTTGGATGCAACTATAACAATACTTGATGCTACATTTAGTGAAGCTGTAGAGTTTAAAGAATTAGTAGTTAAAAATTATGATGGTGAAGATGAAGACATTGTTATTAATAAGGAGTTATTGGATTTATTCAGTGAATATGAGGAGTACTTCAATCTTATTGATGATACAATAGATGGTGGTAAGACTTTAAGTTTAAATTTATCTGATGGCAAGGTATTTTCAACTGAAAGAATTGATAGATGGAGCAATACTGCTAATCAAATAGAGATAGAAATTACTGTTATAGATAAGAATGATGGACTGACAAAGACCATTAATGTAGTGTTGAAAGCGAAAGAGTACGATAAATAACTACAACTTTTATTATTAAAACGCACAAGTCCGGTATAACTGGACTTGTGCAACATATTTATGTGAAGAAATATTAAGCAGGAAGGTGTTTATATGAAGCTGCGGAGAATTTCTATATTAATAGCAGCAGATACAATTATAATAAGTTTGTCTTTTTTTATAGCTCTATTACTTAGATTTGAAAGTATATACTTTGGGAACTATATAGATTTTTATTTGGATACTGTTATTCCAGTTACTTTATTAAAATTGGCTATTTTTTACTTTTTTAACTTTTATAAGAGCTTATGGGAATATGCAAGTATAGATGAACTATTTGAGATTATATTTGGTTCAATGGCGGCAAATTTCGCAACATACTTATTATTACTTATGACATCTAATCCATTGCCGTTATCTATGTATGTACTGATAACCTTGATGGATATATTATTAATTGGATCTGTAAGATTTGTATATAGAATTATCAGAAGACTAAAAGGCGGATTCTTCAATAGACAGATTAGAAAGAGAGTACTAATCGTAGGGGCAGGTGCAGCTGGAGTATTGATCTTAAACGAGCTTAGGAATCATGATAATCTAAAGGCAAATCCAGTGGTCTTTATTGATGATAATCCAGGTAAGAAAGGCACTTACATAAATGGGGTTCCAGTTGTGGGGGACAGAAGCAAGATAAGAGAATCCGTTGATAAGTATAGGATAGATGAGATTATCATTGCACTACCATCAGCTGATGCAAAGGATAGGAAAAACATTCTTAATATTTGCAAAGAAACCAATGCTAAAACTAGAATTCTACCT
The DNA here is from genome assembly GCA_030602225.1 of Bacillota bacterium. GTDB lineage: Bacteria > Bacillota > Clostridia > Tissierellales > Tissierellaceae > Gudongella. The sequence continues at coordinate 1,472 of JAUWAD010000124.1, forward strand.
GGAATGTATGAGTTGATAGGTGGACAAGTTAATGTTAATAGTATAAGGGATGTACAGATAGAAGATTTACTGGGCAGAGAAGAGATTAAGTTGGATACCAGCTCTCTTGATTCATTCATCTCTGACAAAGTTGTCCTCATAACCGGTGGTGGTGGTTCAATAGGAAGTGAGCTAGGAAGACAGATTATCAAGTATAATCCTAAGAAATTGATTTTGATAGATATCTATGAGAATACATTATATGATTTTCAAAATGAGTTATTGAGAAAGCATCCAGATTTAGATGTGGAAGCCCTTATAATATCAGTAAGGGATTTTGATGCTATTAATAGGATAATTGGTAAGTTCAAGCCTAATATCATATTTCATGCAGCAGCTCATAAGCATGTACCTCTTATGGAAGAAAACCCTAATGCAGCAGTTAAGAATAATGTATTTGGAACACTAAATGTTGTTAGATCTGCTGATATTAACAAAGTGGAAAAGTTTGTACTGATTTCAACTGATAAGGCGGTTAACCCTACAAATGTTATGGGAGCAACAAAGAGAATAGCAGAGAAGATCACTCAAACATATAATGGGATAAGTGATACGGATTATGTTGCAGTAAGATTTGGAAATGTTTTAGGGAGTAATGGAAGTGTTATACCATTATTTAAGAAGCAGATATATGAAGGTGGACCCATTACAGTAACTGATGAAAGAGTAATAAGGTTTTTCATGACAATACCAGAGGCTTGTCAATTAGTACTTCAGGCGGGAGCAATGGCAAATGGTGGAGAAATATTCGTTCTTGATATGGGTGAGCCAGTTAAGATAATAGATCTGGCAAGAGACCTAATTAAACTATCAGGATTTGAACCAGATGTGGATATAAAGATTGAAATAGTTGGTCTAAGGCCTGGAGAAAAGCTTTATGAAGAATTGCTAATCAATAGCCCAAATATTGAGAAGACTAAGCATAATAAGATTTTTATTGAGGAATGCATGGATTTAGATTATCAGCAAACTATACCGCCTATAGAGAAATTAAGAGAATTTTTGGATAGTGATAATCCACAAATCATCAAGAAAGAATTATCCAAATTAGTTGAAGGATATATTCCATACAAAGGCTAATTGTGGTAAACTTTTAAGGTATAGTTAAGGAGTGATGAATATGGAAGAAATAAGTTTGCGAGAAATATATTTTATACTTAAGAAATGGTTATGGCTTATAATAGGGCTTTTAGTGATATCTATGCTAATAAGTGCTGTTATTAGCTTCTTTGTTTTAGATAAAGAGTATCAAGCCCATACCACATTAATGGTGGGTAGACCAGCAGATTACATCTCAGATAGGGAATTGAGTTTAAGTGACTTAAATCTTAATCAAAGATTGGTATCAACTTATGGAGAATTAATTAAGACTAGGACTGTAGCTGATAAGGTTATAGATAATCTTAATTTACCTTACACTTATGGTTCTTTGAGGGGAAAACTTAATGTTAAGCTAGTACAAAATACAGAAATAATTAGTATTACTGTTAATGATAATAATCCAGTGATGGCAGCTGAAATAGCAAATGAAACTGCTCAGGTTTTCATGGACACAGTAAAAGATATAATGAAGGTTGAGAATGTTCAGGTTATTGATGTGGCTGAACCACCAGTTAACTCCATAAGCCCTAGGCCTATGCTTAATATAGCAATTGCAGCTGTTTTGGGTTTGATGCTTGGTGTATTTGCGGCGTTTTTAATTGAATTTCTAGATAATACTATTAAGACTCCAGAGGATGTTGAAAAACATCTGGGACTACCAGTTCTTGGAGCAATACCAATGGTGGAGGATTAATTATGGCAAAACCAAGAAAAACCGGAAGAATATTCTCGTTGGAGAATCCAAAATCAGTTGTATCTGAAGCATTCAGAACACTTAGAACTAATATTCAGTACTCAAATATAGATAAGAACATTAAGACAATAGTGGTTACTTCATCAAAGACAAGGGAAGGTAAATCCACAGTTAGTGCTAATCTAGCATATTCCATTGCTGAATCAGGTAAAAGAGTCTTAATAATCGACTGTGATTTAAGAAAACCTGTAGTTCACAAGATACTAAAGATAAGCAATACAGCAGGCTTAACCAATGTACTAATAGGAGAGAGTAAATTATCAGAAGTCCTTCAGGTTTTAAATGGTAAGGACAATATGCATATACTTTGTAGTGGACCAATACCTCCAAATCCATCGGAGTTACTGGGATCAAACAGGATGAAGGATTTACTTGAGTTTGTTAAGGAAAGC
>JAUWAD010000113.1 GCA_030602225.1 Bacillota bacterium
TTGGATCTATATCTATACTAAACTTCAAACCTTCGGTATCAATTTTTCCTTCATTTAATATAGTTACCCGTTTGATAATATCTTTTACCTCTTCTTCAATATTGTAACCAATTTTTAATACAATTTGCATTCTGTAATTGCCACTTATTTTTTCAATGGGAGCTAGATGCGGTTCAATTATGGATAGCTCTGCTCTTAATCTTTTTGTCCTTTGTTCTAACATCTCATAAACACTATTGGCAGTTCCAATACATTTCTTAAGATCAGGTCCAAAAATAGTTATTACAATAAGATTCAAAAAAGGTGGATACCCAAACTCGCGTCTTAGCTTTAACTCCTCATTAAAGAAAGCTTCATAATTATTATCCTTTGCATACTGAATACTGAAATGCTCAGGGTTATATGTCTGAAGATATACACTTCCCGCCACATCTCCTCTTCCTGCTCTACCCGCCACCTGAGTGGTCAATTGGAAAGTTTTTTCAGCTGACCTGAAGTCTGGTAGATTTAAAGTAGTATCAGCTGCTATTATTCCAACAAGAGTAACATTTGGAAAATCAAGACCCTTGGAAATCATTTGGGTTCCAATGAGAATATCTATTTCATTTTTTTTCATACTTCCCAGAATATTATCGTAATCTTCCTTTTTCCTTATGTTGTCACTGTCCATTCTGGCAACCCTTGCTGATGGAAATAATCTTTTCACCTCTTCTTCAACCTTTTCAGTACCAATTCCAAAATGCTTAATATACTTACTTTTGCACACTGGACATATTACCGGTATTTCCTCACTTTTACCACAATAATGGCACACCATTCGATTGTTGGATTTATGCATTGTCATACTCACATCACAACTATCACATTTTGTAACATATCCACAGCTTCTACAGGTTACAAATCCTGAGTAACCTCTTCTATTTAAAAATAATACAATCTGCTCATTCTTCTTAAGTCTATCTGTGATGCTAAGATATAGTTCGTTGCTGAAAATTGACTTATTACCGTTTTTAAGCTCTTCTCTCATATCTATGACCTTAATTGTAGGAACACCCATCATAGTTGCTCTGTTATTCATTTTAAATAGAACATAATCATCCAACTTCGCTCTATAGTATGTTTCTATGGTTGGAGTTGCAGTACCAAGTACCAATTTTCCACCTGTGTTATCCAACCTCATTCTGGCAACTTCGCTTGTGACATATTTGGGGTTCTGACTTGATTTATATGTGTTTTCGTGTTCTTCATCAATTATTATCAAACCCAGGTTCTTAAATGGTGCAAAGATAGCTGATCTTGCTCCCACAACTATTTTATACTCACCGGATCTGATTTTTCGCCACTGCTCAAATCTCTGATTCAATGTTAATCTACTATGAAGTATTGCTACATTTTGTCCAAATCTTCCCACAAACCTATCTATTGTCTGAGGAGTAAGGGCAATTTCAGGCACAAGGATTATTGAGTCCTTCCCTTTATCAAGGTAACTTTCAACCAGCTGTAAGTAGACTTCAGTCTTACCGCTTCCCGTAACACCATGAATCAGGAATACATTTTTATTTGAACTTAGAATACCATCAAAAACAGATTTTTGCTCAGGATTTAACTCATGTTTATTATAATCCTTTATATCCTCAGCAATTACCTCATCTTCAACATCTTTAAAAACTACATTGATTAATCCCTTTTGAACCAGCCCCTCTAAGGTCACAGTGGAAATGTTTAAATCCTGTAATATATTTTTAAAACTTCCTTCATTCTTATTCCTTAGATATTCCCAGACTTCCTGCTGTTTTTTTGCCCTAATTCCTATTAAACTTAAGCCCTCTTCATAATTTATATCCTTATTCTTTATATAGTATTTTTCAATTTTCTTGGAAGGTTTTCTTTTTATATTTAAATCAGATTTTACATAACCTAATTCTTCAAGATTGTTAAGCTCCCTTTGAACAGACTTTAAGTTTAAGGTATTCAATATATCATCCAGGCTAGTCTTATTTTTATCTTTAAGAAAGCTTAAAATATCAAGTTCTACTTTTGATAAATCTGGATTATCCATATCCTCAGTTGAGATTAAATTTACAACTGTTTCTAGGTTTCTATAATCTCCAGGAGGTGTGAAAGGATGAAGGGCTTCATTAAATGAACATAGGTACTTCTCCTTGATCCTATGGGCAAGATTTATCATATCCTGGGTTATTATTGGTTTATCATCCAATACTTGAATTATCTTCTTGACCTTGAAGCTAAACTCATCAACCATATCATCAATATGGATAACTATTCCTTTTGTTGGAGTATTATGAATTCCAAAGGGTACCACTACCCTCATTCCCACCATAATATTACTAGATAAATCATCTCCTATTTCATAGGAAAATGGTTTATCCACCATTGCAGATTTATGATTTAATATTATTTGTGCAATTCTCATATCTGCATTCATCTCCTTCAGTAATAAAAGCTAGAATCATCTAGCTTTTATCCAAGTTCAAAACTATCTTATCAAGTATTAAATCCGCCACTTCTTCTTTAGACATAATAGGGTATTCAACTGAATTTTCATTACTATCTATAATTGTCACAATATTGGTATCGGTATTGAATCCTGCACCTTCCTTTGTAACATCGTTTGCCACAATAAAATCAAAATTCTTTTCAATAAGCTTTTTCTTAGCATATTCCATCAGATTATTTGTTTCAGCAGCAAATCCAACCATTATCTGATCTTTTTTCTTTCTGCCAAAATATGCTGCTATATCAGGATTCTTAACAAAATTAATGGTTAATGCATCATTATCCTTATCTTTTTTTATCTTCACATCACTTGAAATCTCTGGCCTAAAATCAGATGGTGCTGCTGATTTAATCAGTACATCACAGTCATCAAAATACTCTTCCACCGCATTTAGCATATCATTGGTAGTCCTTACAGGTACGAACTCCACTCCTCTTGGTACTTGTAAGCTACTTGGTCCAGAAATCAATACCACCTGGGCTCCCCTTAGTATACACTGATTAGCCAACGAATACCCCATCTTTCCACTGGAGTGATTTGTAATATACCTCACTGGATCAATGGGCTCCATTGTTGGACCAGCAGTGATAACAACTTTTTTACCCCTTAGATCTTTCTTAACAAAATGCTTGTTTAAATGGTAGATTATATCTTCCACATCAGCCATCTTACCTGTTCCAACATCTCCACAGGCTAATCTTCCTGAGCCTGGGCTGATAAATTCATGACCTAGTTTCTTAAGTTTATCCATGTTTTCCTGAACCATTGGATTACAGTACATATATGTGTTCATTGCAGGAGCAAATAACATTTTTGCTGTAGTTGCCATTAAAACAGTTGTCAATAGATTATCAGCAATACCATTTGCTATTTTACCTATGGTATTTCCTGTAGCTGGAGCAATCAGAACCACATCCGCTTTTTTTGCCAAGGATATATGTTCCACATCCATTTCGTTCACCAATCCAAACATATCAAAATGAACTTTACTCTGTGCCATGGTTTGAAAAGTAAGAGGTGTAATAAATTCCCTGGCAGAATCCGTCATTATAACATCCACATTGGCATCTAGCTTCTTCAGTTTACTTATTAGATCCAGAACCTTGTAAATGGCTATTCCTCCACTTACACCTATTAGGATATTCTTATCCTTTAACATAATATCACCTACTTATAGCTACTTTTAGTTGGATTAACGTAATTAACCTTACCTTCTTCTATTTCATCCAAAGCAATCAGTACCGGCTTGTTACTTTTACTTTCAGTCATGGGAGTTGAACCATCCACAATTTGTCTGGCTCTCTTAGCTGCTACCATTACTAATGTATATCTGCTTTCATTTGGTAATGCATGTTCTTTTATATTATTTGACATCTTATTTTCCCCCTTGCATTGTAACTTGCTTCTTTATATCCTTATGTCTTTTGACTCTTAGACGTTCAGAATGAATGATTGCTTCTATATCATCAACTGCATTCTCCACCTTGTCATTAACGACGAAAAAGTCATATTCCCCCACAAAATCCAGTTCCTTGAAGGCATTGCTAAATCTGGTATTTATATCTTCTTCCGTTTCTGTTCCTCTTTTTACGATACGCTCCCTTAATTCATCCATAGTGGGAGGAAGCAAGAATATAAAGACAGCTTCTTTATAATTCTTCTTTATTTGCAATGCACCTTGAACATCGATTTCAAGAAGAACAATCTCACCTTTTTCTATCTCTTCCATTACAAACTTCTTTGGTGTGCCATAGTAATTAGTATGGACAAATGCATGCTCAAGAAATTCATTGTTCTCCACCATGCTCTGAAACTTTTCTTCACTTAGAAAAAAGTAGTTTTCTCCATCAATTTCTCCAACCCTTGGTTTTCTTGTGGTTGCAGATACCGAGAAAACAATGTCATCTCTCTTTTCCATTAAGGCCTTGCTAACTGTGCCCTTTCCACTACCTGAGGGACCTGATAATACCATTAAAAATCCTTTAGCCATATATTTCCACCATCTTTCATCATTATTCATGTACTTCCTCTTTAGTATGAAGCCTGTGAGCTATTGTCTCAGGTTGTATGGGGGTTAGTACCACATGCCCACTATCCATTATGATTACAGCTCTAGTTCTTCTACCATATGTTGCATCTATCAGTGTTCCGTTATCCTTTGATTCTTGTATCAGTCTCTTTACAGGTGCAGACTCAGGACTTATTACAGAGATAATTCTATTGGAAGCTACTACATTTCCAAAGCCTATATTAATAAAATATACCTGCATAAGTTACCTCCT
>JAUWAD010000001.1 GCA_030602225.1 Bacillota bacterium
TGTTTCATTTAATAACCCCTCCTTAGCAACAAGAATTATATACCCATTTTAATAATATTAATATCTTACAGTTACATTTCATTTATATAGGGTATCATCCTACTAGATATTATTGAAAGAGGGAATAGCATGAATGATATATTACTTGTGAACAAAATTAATCCTAAGGATTATTCAACTAAAAAACAAAAGGTGTTTTTTCAAATTGGGGGCGTAAATCTACCTAAAAATGAGGAACGACTTCATAATGTACTTAAGTCATCAAGGTTGGTAAGTCAAGAAGATGTAATATACAAGTATAATGGGATAGAAATAAATGTATTAGTACAATCCATTCCAATTATTATTCGCCTTTTGTCGGAGAATAACATATCAGTTTATAGTGTTTATGGGATTTATGATCCAAGGCTTTAATAGCCAAATAATCCAGGTTCAAATTATAATGTGATTATTTGAGCATATAAAGGGTAAATACATGTAAGGACTAAAATAATTAAAAATCAGGAGGAATAATAAAATGAGCCAAAAATTACTTAATGCACTAAACGATCAGTTTAATTTTGAATTACTGTCAGGATACTATTATCTTGCCATGGCTGCATATTGTGAATCAGAAAACATGAGGGGAATGTCACATTTCTTAGTTGAACAAGCCAAAGAAGAGTATGAGCATGCAATGAAGTTCTTTGAGTTTATCAATGATATGGATGGAACTGTAACAGCTCAAGCTATGCCAGAACCTAAGAATGATTATTCATCATTCCTAGAAGTATTTGAGACTGCCCTACACCATGAAAAGGTAGTAACTAAGAGAATCTATGATTTGGTGGATATGGCAAAGGAAGAAAATAGTCATGCAACCATTCAATTCTTACAATGGTTCGTTGAAGAGCAATTGGAAGAAGAGAACAGTATGAAGGATATCATATTTAAACTTGAGGGAGTTAAGGATCACTTCCATGGATTAATGATGGTAGATAGAGAGCTTGCTGGAAGATAATTTACGAAAATTGGAACCTTAGAGGATATAAATCTTCTAAGGTTTTTTATTTTCTAATTTTGACAAAAAATAATCAAAACCCTGTTGACTTTAACATCCAAATATCCTAATATTTAAATATAACGTTATTGAGGGGAGGAATCATATGAATTATGACAAGGAAATTCTAGAGGAAAAGGCTAATTTATTGAAGGTAATTGGTCACCCAATAAGATTATGTATTTTAAGGGGCTTATTGAGAGAAGGAAAAAACAATGTATCATTTATGCAGGAATGTTTGAATATTCCTCAATCAACATTGTCTCAGCACCTTAGCAAGTTAAGGTTGGTAGGAATAATATCAGACGAAAGAAAAGGTACTGAAGTATTTTATTCTGTAAAGAATCAAGAGGTAATCAATTTAATACATTTGTTATTTAATCATGAGGAGGAGTAAGAATTGTCTAAAAAAGTTGTAATTGTTGGTGGAGTAGCAGGAGGAGCAACTGCTCTTGCAAGACTTAGAAGAGTGGATGAACATGCACAGGTAGTTCTATTTGAAAGAGGAGAGTATATTTCATTTGCAAACTGTGGTCTACCATATTATATCGGTGGAACAATTGAAGAAAGAGATGCTCTTTTGGTAAGTACACCAGAACATATTATGGAAAAGTTTAATGTGGATGTTAGAATTCAATCAGAGGTAATAAAGATTGATAAAGATAATAAGAAAGTAGATGTGAAAAATTTAAAAACTGGGGAATTGTATTCTGAAAGCTATGATTATCTGATTCTTTCAACGGGATCAACTCCTTTAAAACCACCTATACCTGGAATAGATGCACCAAATATATTCAGTCTTTGGAATATTCCAGATACTGATACAATCAAGGAGTACATTGATATAAAAAAACCAAGGACCGCAATTGTAGTAGGAGGTGGATTTATAGGTCTAGAAATGGCGGAAAACCTTCATGACCAAGGACTTAATGTATCCGTTGTTGAAATGCTAGATCAAGTTATGGCACCAATAGACTTTGAAATGGCTCAAATAGTCCATGAACACCTAAGGTCAAAAGGAGTAAAACTACATCTAAAGGATGGAGTGAGTAAATTTGATTATAATAATGGACTAACATCTATAACTCTACAATCTGGGGAAACAGTTAAAGCAGACATGGTAATTCTATCCATTGGAATAAGACCAAATGGTGAACTGGCAAAGGATGCAGGACTATCCCAAAATCAAAGAGGTGGAGTCGTTGTAGATAAATTCTTAAGGACATCTGATGAATTCATTTACGCCATAGGTGATGTGATAGAGGTTGAAGACTATGTTAATAAAGTTCAAACCATGGTACCTCTTGCTGGTCCAGCCAATAAGCAAGGTAGGATTGTGGCAAATAACATACTGGGAAAATATAAGGAAGAATATAAGGGGACACAAGGAACTAGCATTGCAAAGATATTTGACCTTACTGTAGCAAGTACTGGAGTTAACGAAAAGACCCTTAATAGGCTTGGAAAAGAGTACAAGAAGGATTACAATATGGTTTTGATTCACGTAAACTCCCATGCAGGTTATTATCCAGGAGCATTACCAATGACAATTAAACTGATCTTTAATAAGGATGGAAAGATTCTTGGATCACAAATTGTTGGCTATGATGGAGTTGACAAGAGGATTGATGTAATTGCTACTGCAATAAGATTTAATGGTAAAATTGAAGACCTAATTGATCTTGAACTTGCCTATGCACCACCTTATTCATCAGCAAAGGATCCAGTAAATATGGTTGGATTTGTGGCTGATAATTTGATGAGAGGTCTTACTGATCAGGTATTATGGAGAGAATTATCAGAAATGGATTCATCCAAGTATCAACTACTTGATATTAGAGAAGATATTGAAAGAGAAATTGGATTTATTGAAGACTCTCTCCATATACCGTTGGATGCTTTAAGAACTAGACTGGGAGAGTTGGATAAGACTAAGATATATATTCCTTATTGTGCCATAGGTTTGAGAGGTTATCTTGCTGATAGAATTTTAAAGGAAAATGGCTTTCAATCAATGAATCTAGCTGGAGGTTATACAACTTACAAGACCATGTACAAGCAGACTGATTATACTGTTGCAACAGAACCTAAAGCATTTTCAGATACAGGGGTAGCCAATGTAAACGTGGGAAAGTAGTTACCCCGGAAGGAGATATAATCAAGCTAAATGCTTGTGGACTATCCTGCCCGGGGCCAATAATTCAAGTTGCTGACAAAATGAAATCCTTAAATGATGGTGATGTGTTGGAGGTTTCAGCTACAGATCCAGGATTTATTTCAGATATAAAAGCTTGGTGTAGTAATACGAAAAATCAATTTATTTGTGATGAGAAATTAGACAATAAATGGGTTGTACAACTACAAAAGGGTTTAGGTGATAATAAGGACATACAAGATGACAAGGGAGCTGTATTAAAAGAGAAAACACTGGTGGTGTTCAGTGGTGATTTAGATAAGGCAATCGCATCCTTTATCATTGCAAATGGTGCAAAAGCTATGGGTAACGAAGTTACAATGTTTTTTACCTTCTGGGGATTGAATATTTTGCGAAGACCAGAACCAGTTAGCGTTAGTAAGGATTTCATGTCTAACATGTTCAGCAAGATGATGCCAAGAGGTAGTAAAAAGCTGGGGTTATCCAAGATGAATATGGCAGGAATGGGACCAATGATGATTAGAAAGGTAATGAATGATAAGAATATTTCATCATTAGAAGATCTAATACAGACTGGAATTAAATCAGGAATTAGAATAGTTGCATGCCAAATGTCAATGGATGTTATGGGAATAACAAAAGAGGAATTGATAGATGGCGTTGAAATAGGTGGAGTTGCCACTTATTTAAATGCTGCAGATGATTCAAATGTAAACTTATTTATATAGAATAAGCTCCTGGAAATAAATGTTGATTTTCAGGAGCTTATTATACATATAATAATCTTTTGTCATATGGACTTAGCTGGCATTTTATTGTATAATTATCATTGTAATCATTTCAAAAATGATTATATTTTGGCTATATATTAGCTTTTTAAATCAATTATCATAATTTAAAGGAGGATGTACTAATGAACGCAATGACACAAGACAATTTAAGATCAGCATTTGGTGGAGAAAGTCAAGCTCACATGAGATACAGAATATGGGCAGAAAAAGCTCAGAAAGATGGTTTCCCAACTGTTGGAAGATTATTTATGGCAACATCGGATGCAGAGCAGGTTCATGCTACACTACATTTTAAAGCCTTAAAGGATATCCATGGAGGATTCCCGGTTTTATCCGGAGGAGAGTTTGGTTTAGGAACAACTTCTGAGAATCTTGCTGGAGGAATTGCAGGAGAAATGCATGAAGTTACTCAAATGTACCCAGCTTACATAAGTGTTGCAGAAATGCAAGGGGAAAAGGCAGCAGTTCAAGCTATGAGATATGCAGTTGCGGCTGAACAAGTTCATGCTGATTGCTATCAGGTAGCTAAGGACTTCGTAGATTCAGGAAAAGACTTAGAAGCCAATGTAATTGAAATGTGCCCAATTTGTGGATTTATTACACTAACTGGTGAAGAAGACACTTGCCCAATCTGTCAAGCTAAAAAGTCAGTATTTGTAGCTTATTAATAGGAGACGCCCCATGGGCGTCTTTTTTAAAATATAATGGATGTGAGAATATGATCATTGAGGTTTTAATAGTATCCTTAATAGCTGGTCTAATTAGAGGTGGCTCTGTTACAAATCTTAAGAATATAAGATTTAAAGGGCTATATATAGTTTTATTAGGAATAATAATAAATGTTTTATCATTTCATCTTATGAGTTATTATGATAATAGTTTAAGTATCTATCTTTATAATAATTTGGCATTTGTACAAAGCAGTACCATGATGCTAATCTTAGTGGGGTTATTATTTAACCATAAGGAGACAGGTTTTTTGTTGACTGCTTCAGGTATTGGATTAAATACCATTCCAATAGCTTTTAACAGCGGTAAAATGCCAGTTGCCCAATGGGCTCTCCTTGTAGTGAATCTAAGGGATGTGCTAGATAAAGTAAATGGAGGTTTAGTGATTGATAAAATAATCATGAGTGATGAAACCAGATTTAATTTTTTAGCAGATATAATACCCATTGAATATCCCTTTCCAAAGGTCATTAGTATTGGAGATGTTATCATGGCAATAGGTATTTTTCTAATAATTCAAAAATATATGACTTTGTCTCAACCATTGCAGGATTAATGGATTAGTTGTAAAATAGAAGTATAGGTTGGGAGTGTTCTTATGAGAAAGATATTAGCTGTATTACTGATTATTTTTATTGGTGCATTTTCATTAGTGTTTGGAAGATTGATTGGAAGTGGGTTTAGTATCGATAGTCCCAACATTGATGAAAACGTTATCATAGAAAAACCAAATGAGTTGGACGAAGTCGATAACCTATGGGAAGAACCTGTTGAAGTGGTTGAAAATACAAGAATCAACCTTTCATTTGTTGGAGATATAATGTTTCACATACCCCAGATAAATAGCGGGAGAACTGAGGATGGATTTGACTTTTCCCAGCCATTTACATATATCAAATCCTATATAACTAAATCTGATTACTCAGTAGCTAATTTTGAAACGGTTACAGCTGGAAATGATAGGGGGTTTTCAGGGTTTCCAATGTTTAATAGTCCAGTTGAAACCTTGGATGGTATTAAAGATGCTGGATTTGATCTATTGATAACATCCAATAATCATTCCCTTGATAGAGGAAAAACAGGAATTATCAATACAATAAATGAGATAAGAAATCGAGAACTTGATTACCTAGGTACCAGCGAAGATAGTAGAAGGCCCTATATATTTAAAGAGATAAATGGAGTGAAATTAGCGCTTTTCTCATACACCCAAAATTTAAATGGGTTGGATAATAGACTTACAAAGGATGAATTGGGAAGAATGGTAAACCTTATTAATCTGGAGTTAATTAGAGAAGATTATATTGAAGCTATGGAGAAGAATCCTGATTACTCCATAATTTATCTTCATTGGGGAAATGAGTATAACAGAGTCTCATCTCAATACCAAAAGGACTTGGCTAAAGAACTTTCAAGCATAGGTTTTGATCTTATAGTAGGAAGTCATCCCCATGTTATTCAAGAGATGGATGTAATAAGTGAATATGGCAAAGATACTTATGTGTTATATTCCCTGGGGAATTTCATATCCAATCAAAGATATGAAACAATGGGTGTTTCATATACTGAGGATGGAGTAATTCTCAATATTACTCTTAACAAAGATCATATTAACAACTCCACCACCCTTGAGGAGATTAACCCAATAGCTACCTGGGTTTATAGATACTGGCAAGGTAATAAATACCACTACTATATTCTTCCCATTGAAGATGTGTTAAGTGGAAAGATATATTTGGATCTTGATGATGCAACAATCAAAAGAATGGAGAAATCTATCTTTGATACTTTAGATAAATTAAACCTTAAATAATATACAAATCAGCACCACCATAATGTATAATGAAATTGAGAGAATTTAATGTAAAGGCGTGGTATTCTTGCAATATTTAACTAATTTGATCATCAATATTAGAATAAGAGATATAGTAGATATACTTATTGTTGCAATAGTACTATATAAGTTATTTACTTTAATTAGAGAGACCCGTGCCGAGCAACTACTTAAAGGTATAGGGGTTCTTTTAGTGCTGACTGAACTTAGTGAGTGGTTAAAACTATACACAATCAACTGGATCTTAAGTAATGCTATGACAGTTGGTACCTTAGCCATCCTCATAGTTTTCCAACCTGAGCTTCGAAGAGGCCTTGAATACATAGGAAGAAGCAGATTTTTCTCCAAGTCACTAATTGAGATAAGAGGGGAAAATATGTCCAAAGTAGTTGATGAAATAGTTGAAGCAACAGCTTCTCTATCCCGACAGAAGATTGGGGCACTTATGGTCTTGGAGAGACAAACAGGTTTAAACGATGTTGTCGAGACAGGTACAAGTATTTCTGGTAAGGTCAGCAGTGACCTTCTTATCAATATTTTCATCCCAAATACTCCACTTCATGATGGAGCTGTAATAATTAAGGATGATGTTATAAAAGCTGCTGCATGTTTTCTGCCATTGACAGATAGCTCGAATATAAATAAGGAATTGGGAACTAGACATAGAGCAGCTCTTGGAATCTCCGAACGTTCCGATTCTTTGTCAATAGTGGTTTCTGAGGAAACTGGAGCGATTTCCATAGCTGAAAATGGTATGATATCAAGATATCTAGATGCGAAAACCTTAAAGCAGATTCTATTGGATATGTACAAGCCCAAAAATAGCAATCAACCATATATAAATAGATGGAGGCAAAAAAATGAGAAAGAGGAAGAATGATATAACTGCAAAGATTCTAACTCTTGTTATTGCCATGTTCCTTTGGAGCTATGTAATGAGTGATACAAATCCTCAAATCACGAGAGAGATAAGAAATATTTCTGTAACCTATTTGAATACAGCAGCCCTTGATAGACAGGGCTTAGTTATAATGGATCCAGAAGATGTTAAGATTAACGTTCGATTAAGTGGGAATAAGATGGATTTAGATAAGATTGATGGATCAAGCATATTTGCCCAGGTGGATTTAAGTGGTTATTCTGAGGGGCAGGTAAGAGTTCCAATAACAGTGGGGCTTTTAGACCAGACATCGGCAATTAGAGTTGAAAGCAGTGACCCAAAGGAAGTTTTGTTCACATTTGACAGGATAATAACTAGAGAAATAGAACCGGTTGTAGACCTGACTGGAGAGTTGGGGGAAGATTATCTGTTAGGAGATATAACAACAAGGCCACAAAGCATATTACTAAGAGGACCAAGAACTTGGATTAATCAGGTTGCAAAGGTATCAGCACTTGTAGATATATCTGGTAGAACCAACACTATGAATCTGGCTGTACCAATAAAGATATTAAATGATTCAGGAGAAGAGGTAAGGGGAATAGAAAAGGAACCTGGATTAATAGATATGACAATCCCTATATTTAGGGCAGTGAATTTACCTATAGAGTTATTAACGATTAACGAATTGCCTGATAACTTCAGCATAACAAATATTGAAATAAGTCCTTCAATCATCAGAGTTAAGGGAGATAATAGCATTGTAAACCTGACTAAGATTGAAACAATCGAGGTTGATATTAACCAATTATTGGAGACATCAGCCATGGAAGTTCAATTGAATTTGCCTGAAGGAGTAACATTAGTTGACCCAACACAAAGAATCACCATAAGCTACAATGTGGAGGAGACAATAACTGAGGAGATTGAGTTTGGATTTGATGATATAGTATTTACAAATCTCTCAGAAGGATTGGTTGTGGATGAAGATGCACAAGAACAGACATTTATCCTAGAGATAACCGGATTCAGGTCTGTTATTGAAAACTTGACGACGGATGATTTTGGGATTACAGCAAACCTCAATGGATTGAGCCAGGGAAGTCATCAGGTTCAAATCAGCTTCACCCAAATAAATAATGTTAGTTATGTAAATGAGCAACCTATTTCTGTAATAGTTAATTTAATAGAAAATTAAGGGAGGGCAGCATGGAGAAAAAATATATTCTTGCAATTAATCCTGGTTCAACCTCGACGAAGGTCTCAGTTTTTCAGGGATTAGAAGAGATTAAGTCCCAAAAATTAGAGATGAATCTAGAGGATCTCAAGCAATTTGATACAATCATTGATCAGTATCAGTTTAGACAAGATATTATTGAGAATTGGCTTAAGGATGAAGGATTGGACAAAAAACTTATCAAGGCTGTAGTAGGCAGAGGGGGATTACTACGCCCTATGCCAAGTGGAACCTATGTTGTAACTGATGCAATGATAGAGGACCTGAAAATTGGGATTCAGGGTCAGCATGCCTCTAATCTTGGGGGTATATTGGCAAAGGGAATAGGTGATGAGTTGGGAGTGCCATCATATATTGTTGATCCGGTGGCAGTTGATGAGTTTATCGAAGTGGCTAGAATATCAGGATTAAAGGAAATTCCTAGAAAGTCATTGGTTCATGCTTTGAATATCAAAGCAGTTTGTCATAGATATGCCAAGGAGACAAATCAGAATTTAGAAGATATTAACTTAATCGTTGCACATCTGGGTGGAGGAATCTCAGTGGCACCTATTTTAGGGGGGAGAATAATTGATGTTAACAATGCGAACCATATGGGACCGTTTTCCCCGGAGAGAGCAGGTGGATTACCTGTAGGTGATGTTGTGAAAATGTGTTTCTCCGGTGAGTATACTGAAGCTCAAATGAAGAAATTAATTCAAGGGGAAGGCGGAATGATGTCATACCTTGGAACCTTTGATGGAAGAGAAGTTATGAAGAGAATTGAAGATGGAGATGAGTATGCAAAGCTGATTTATGATGCTATGGCTTATCAGATTGGAAAAGAAATAGGATCATTAGGACCTGTGCTTAAGGGAGATGTAAAAGGTATAATAATAACTGGTGGTTTAGCTTATTCTAACTATCTTGTGGAATATATAAAAGATATGGTAGACTTTATAGCTCCTATAACTGTTTATCCTGGTGAGGATGAAATGGATGCATTAAATAGGGGAGCGTTAAGGGTATTAGAGGGAGAAGAAAAAGTAAAGATATACGAGGAAGAGGTGTAATTATGGCAAAGGATTTCAACGCATTATTTAAACTGGCTCAACAAAAAGGGCCAAAGAAAGTTGCAGTGGCTGCAGCTCAGGATGAGGATGTGTTAAGAGCTGTTAAAATAGCTTATGAAAAAGGTATAGCTGTGCCTATACTTGTGGGAGATAAAGAAGCAATAGAGAGGATAGCCAAAAATATTAATTTTGACCTAAATAGTATCATTATTATGGATGAAAAAGATGGAACTATGGCAGCAAGAAAAGCAACTGAATTGGTAAGTACAGGAGTAGCCGATGTTTTAATGAAGGGATTGATTGATACATCCGTGATTATGAAACAAGTACTTGATGCTGAGATAGGTTTAAGAACCGGTAATGTAATAAGTCATGTTGCAGTATTTGATGTACCAACATACCATAAGGTATTCATAGTTACAGATGCAGCTATGATAATAGCTCCTGATTTAAATCAGAAGAAGCAGATAATTGAAAATGCGGTGGAGTTGGCACATGCACTGGATATAGCTGAGCCAAAGGTAGCAGTACTTGCAGCAAAAGAAAAGGTAAGTGAAAAAATGGAAGCCACAGTCCATGCTGCAAAACTTACTCAGATGAATCAGCAAGGGGAGATTACAGGTTGTATAGTGGATGGACCATTTGCATTGGATAATGCAGTTAGCAAGGAATCTGCAAAGATAAAGGGTATTACCAGTGATGTTGCTGGAGATGCAGATATTCTTCTTGCACCAGATATTGAAGCGGGTAATGTTCTTTACAAGGCTCTTAGCTTCCTAGCTAATGCCAAATCTGCAGGACTTATAGTTGGAACAAAGAGACCAATTGTTTTAACCTCAAGAGCTGATAATGAAGAGGCAAAGTTGAATTCAATAGTTTTAGCTACATTAATGGCAAACTAGGAGGATTTTATGGATAAACTTAGATTGTTAATAATAAATCCAGGCTCAACATCCACAAAGATTGGAGTATTTGAAGATGAAGAGATGGTATTCGAACAAACTTTAAGACATGATGTGGAAGATTTAAAAGAATACAAGAAAATATTTGATCAATATGAATTTAGAAAAAAGATAATATTAGATGCCCTAATTGAAAGGAATATCCCAGTTGAATCCTTAGATGCTGTAGTAGGCAGAGGTGGTCTATTAAAGCCCATAGAAGGTGGAACCTACCAAGTAGATGAGGAAATGATTAATGATCTAAAAGAAGGAGTATTGGGAGAACATGCATCTAATCTAGGAGGTATCCTTGCATTTGAGATTGCTAAAGAAGCAGGTGGAAAAGCATTCATAGTTGATCCTGTAGTAGTTGATGAGTTGCAGGATGTGGCCAGAATCTCTGGACTTAAAGGCATTGAACGAGTAAGTATTTTCCACGCATTGAATCAAAAAGCCGTAGCTAGAAGATATGCCAAGGAAACTGGATTTAAGTATGAGGATTTAAATCTTATAGTGGCACACCTAGGTGGTGGGGTTTCTGTAGGTACTCATAGAAAAGGCAGAGTGGTGGATGTTGCCAATGCACTAGATGGTGAAGGACCATTCTCACCAGAAAGAGCAGGGGGGCTACCTGTTGGTGACTTGATTAAGTTATGTTTCTCAGGTAAATACACCCAGGATCAAATAAAGAGAATGATCACTGGCCAAGGTGGTATTGTTTCCTATTTAGGAACCAATGATGCTAGAGAGGTTGAAAATAGAATCAATAGTGGAGATGAATATGCTAAGCTTATTTACCAAGCCATGGCATATCAGATAGCAAAGGAAATAGGAGCATGTTCTGCAGTACTAAAGGGTGAAGTAGATGGAATAATCATTACAGGTGGGATAGCATATGATAAGGTGTTTACTTCATGGTTGAAGGAAATGGTTAGCTATATAGCTAAGGTAACAGTTTACCCAGGAGAGGATGAGCTTCAAGCTCTTGCACAAGGTGGCTTAAGGGTACTAAAAGGCGAGGAGTTACCTAAGCGATACAATTAGGAGACTAGAATGAAAAATGATAAAAGAATAAGAATAATAATAGGACATTATGGAAGTGGAAAAACAGAGTTTAGTGTGAACTATGCTGTAAAATTGTCAGCTTTAGGTAAAAAGGTAGGATTAGTTGATCTGGATGTTGTAAATCTCTACTTTAGAAGTCGGGAGAAGGCTCAGATCCTTGAAGAAAAAGGCATCAGGGTAATAGGAAGTGCCCTAAAGGGTACAGCCGTTGATATACCTGCTATTTCTGGAGAAGTACTGACCCCATTACAAGATAAAACCTATGATGCTGTATTGGACATAGGAGGAGACCCAGCAGGTGCAAGAACATTAGGTAGATATAAGGATTTTCTAGTTGATGGAGAATACGACATGTTCTTTGTACTTAATGCAAATAGACCAGAGACTCAAAGTGTTGAGAAGGTAATGGAGTTTATTGTTAAAATTCAGGATACTACCCGTGCAAAAGTCACAGGGATTATCAATAATACACATCTTCTTAAAAGCACCACCACAGAAGATGTAATAAGAGGTTACGATCTTGCAATGGAGGTTTCCAAAGTTAGTAAAATACCTCTTAAGTACAATGTTTGCATGGAGCACTTGGTAGAGGAATTACCAGGTGAAATCAAGGACAAAATCTTCCCGATAACACTTTATATGAGGGAAGAATGGATGATATAAAAAGGAGGATATAGAAATGGCGAAAGCAAAAGGCAATGTTACATTCCAAGAAGATCTATGTAAAGGCTGTGGTCTTTGTGTAACTGTTTGTCCAGTAGACATTATTTCTCTTGATAAGGGAAGACTTAACAAAAAGGGTTATTACCCCGCTAGTATAGAAGAGATGGATAAATGTATTGCTTGTACAAACTGTGCTACAGTTTGTCCTGATTGGGTTATTACAGTAGAAAGATTATAGGAGGAGGGTTACATATGACAAAAGTTCTCATGAAGGGGAATGAAGCTGTGGGAGCAGCAGCTATCGCAGCAGGTTGCCGTTACTTCTTTGGTTATCCAATTACCCCTCAAAATGAAATACCTGAATATATGTCGAGAGAATTGGGAAAGGTAGGAGGAGTATTTGTACAGGCTGAATCAGAAGTAGCAGCCATAAATATGGTATATGGAGCCGCTGGATCAGGGGCAAGAGTTATGACTTCTTCATCAAGCCCGGGAATAGCTTTGAAACAAGAAGGAATTTCATATATAGCTGGAGCAGAATTACCATGCGTTATAGTGGATATGATGAGAGGTGGACCTGGATTAGGGAGCATACAACCAGCTCAGGGGGATTATTTCCTAGCTACTAGAGGTGGGGGTAATGGTGACTACCGTATGATCGTATTGGCACCAGCAGATGTTCAGGAATTAGTTGATTTGGTAATAGAAGGATTTGACCTAGCAGATATATACAGAACTCCAGTAATGATTCTTGGAGATGGAATGATAGGTCAGATGATGGAACCTGTTGAGTTCAAGACTGAAGCAAACAAGGAGTTACCAGAAAAAGATTGGGCTACTGTAGGTACTGGTGGAAAGAGAAAACCAAATGTAATCAATTCCCTTTATCTACAAGCAGAAGATCTTGAAAATCATAATATCAAGCTTCAAGCGAAGTTTGCTAAAATCAGAGAAAATGAAAAAAGAGTTGAGAAGTACAATATTGAAAATGCTGACATAGTACTAACAGCATATGGAACTACTTCAAGGATAGCTAAAACAGCCATTTCTAAGCTTGAAAAAGAAGGCTATAAGGTAGGTTTAATTAGACCTATTAGCTTGTATCCATTCCCAAATGAAGCATACGAGGAGATAAATGAGGATGCTAAAGGGGTTTTGACGATTGAAATGAGTTCAGGTCAGATGATTGATGATGTTAGATTATCATTAAACGGTAAGTTACCAACTTACTTCTATGGAAGAACTGGTGGAATGGTTCCATCACCAGAGGAAATTGTTAACAAAGTTAAAGAGATTTTGGGAGGTGACAAATAATGGCTATAGTTTTTGAAAAAACTAAGGGACTTACTGATAAACCTACCCATTATTGTCCAGGATGCACCCATGGTATAATCCATAGATTAGTTGCTGAAGCTATGGTTGAACTGGGAGTATTGGAGAATGCGATAGGTGTTGCACCAGTTGGATGTTCTGTACTTGCATATGATTATTTCAATTGTGATATGCATCAAGCAGCACATGGACGTGCACCTGCTGTAGCTACTGGTATTAAGAGAGTTCATCCGAATAATTTCGTATTTACTTATCAAGGAGATGGGGACTTGGCATCCATTGGAGCAGCAGAAATAGTACATGCTGCCCACAGGGGAGAGAAGTTTTCAACAATATTTGTAAATAATGCCATATATGGTATGACTGGTGGACAAATGGCTCCCACCACATTGATTGGTCAAAAAGCCACTACAGCTCCTTATGGTAGAGATGAAGCAACCACTGGTAAACCCATAAGAATGTCTGAATTGTTAGCCACTATAGATGGAGCAGTATTTGTGGAAAGGGTTGCTGTGAATACTCCAGCTAATATTAGAAAGGCTAAAAAAGCCATCCTGGAATGTTTTAAGGTTCAACTTGAAGGCAAGGGATTTGGTATTGTTGAAGTGTTATCAACTTGCCCTACCAACTGGGGAATCACTCCAGTTGAGGCAATGAAGTGGTTGGAAAACAATATGATTCCATATTATCCACTTGGAAATTTTAGAAAGCCAGGGGAGGTAGAATAGAAATGGAAGAGAGAATAATTATCGCAGGTTTTGGCGGACAGGGAGTAATGGCCATGGGTCAGTTGCTCACTTACTCAGGAATGGTAGAGGAAAAAAACGTATCTTGGTTACCTTCCTATGGACCAGAGATGAGAGGTGGAACAGCCAACTGTAATGTAACAATATCTTCAGATCCCGTTGGTTCTCCAGTAGTGGTTGAAGCAACTACAGCTATTGTTTTGAACAAACCATCATTGGATAAATTTGAAACAAGTGTTGTTACAGGGGGGAATCTTCTCATTAACACATCTCTTATTGATAGAAAATCCAATAGAGATGATCTGAATGTGTACTATATACCTGCTAATGAGATAGCTATAGAATTGGGAAATGTTAGAATAGCAAATATGGTTATGCTTGGAGCATATATTGAGATCACTAAGGCTATTAGCGTAGATTCTGTATATAAGGCTTTTGAGAAGGTATTTGGAGAGTCTAAAGCTCACTTACTACCTATAAACAAGCAAGCATTGGAAAAAGGTGCTGAAGCTGTTAAATCCCTAGTAAATGCATAGATAAAAAAGATGAGTTAGGAATTTTCCTAACTCATCATTTCATTTTTAAGCTTATTCATTAATTCAGCAACAGGTATTATTTCATCCACTAAATATCCCTTTTTGCCAATAAAGACCAATCCATTATCAACATTCCCAGTTACAGAGTTTATTAATGCACTGGTTATGCAATATTGGGTGGTAAGGGGATTGCATGGTGTTAAGCATCTGTAGCACTTCTTAACATCTTCTCTAGTATTTGAAACTCTTTGAATAAAGGGATTCAAAATAGCCTGTCCAGGTAAACCTACTGGACTGTGTACAATTCCTATTTCATCCTCAGTAACCTTAACATACTCATTTTTATAATTAATATGGGCATCACACTCTAGGGTTGCGACAAATCTGGTTCCCATCTGAACTCCATCAGCACCGGCATCTAGAAATTCCTTTATGTCTTTACCATTGAAAATCCCACCTGCTACAATTACTGGGATTGATTTGTTTATCTTTTCTTCAAATGATTTCAAGGCATTCTTAACTTCCAAGAATAAATCCATCAGGGATGGAGGATTATCCTTTGCAACCTCCTTTGAGAATCCAAGATGTCCCCCAGCTAAGGGGCCTTCAAGAATAATTAAGTCAGGGATGTAGTTGTATCTTTTCTGCCATAACTTGGTAATTACTGCAGCAGCCTTACCTGATGATACTATGGGAGCAATTTTTGTGTTGCTACCTTGTACTAAACCTGGCAATTCGCTTGGCAAACCTGCTCCAGAAATTATCAAATCAATCTTCTCTTCAACAGCAGCCATTACCATTTCCTTATAGTTCTCAATGGCTACCATAAGATTCACACCTAATATCCCGTTAGGACTTAAATTCCTAGCTTTCTTTATTTCATTCTTTAGTGCTCTAATATTGGCTTCTTTTGAGTTAGTTGAAAAATCCTCTTCTCTATATCCTATTTGCACTCCGGATATAATGCCGATTCCACCAGCATTAGCAACAGCTGATGCCAAACCTGACAGGGAAACACCTATACCCATACCACCTTGTATAATTGGTAGAAGAGTTTCTTTATTACCAATTTTTATTTGTCTCATTTGCTTCACCACTTTCTATTTATCAATGGCAAACATAAATTCGCCTTCTGCAACTATTTCTCCATCCACTAAAGCATGGCCTTCTCCAATTCCTATAGGACCCCTTAATTTTGTTATTTCAACGTGTATTTCCAATCTATCTCCAGGAGTAACCTTCTTTTTAAATCTAAACTTATTAATACCTGCAAAATATGCTGTCTTACCTTTGAAATCCTCTCTTTTTAGTAGGATCACTGCCCCAACTTGAGCCATGGTTTCGATTATAATAACTCCAGGCATAACAGGATTTCCTGGAAAATGTCCAGTAAAATAATTCTCATTTATGGTTACATTCTTTATACCGATACCTTTTTTACCTTCTTCTACAATAGTAACTTCATCTACGAAAAGAAAAGGATAGCGATGGGGAATCAGCTCCATTATCTCATTTACACCTAATTTTTGCATACGATTCACCTCCTTATATGATAATTTCCAAATTAAAACCATTGATAAAAACTTAATTTTGTTTTATACTGTTTTTAAGTTTGCATGTACCTATAGACAATAATAATTGAAAAAGAAGAATTTTGCAAACTAATATTATTTGGAGGTGCAAGTCTCTTAAAAATAATGGAGGTGGTTAATTGAATAAGATATCAGTAGGTATCACAGGGATAGGAAGTTTCGTACCTGAAAAGATAATTACCAATGAGGATTTATCTAAAATCGTAGATACCAATGATGAATGGATAATCACACGAACAGGGATCCGCGAGAGAAGAATTGCAGATGAAAATACTGCAACAAGTGATTTGGCAACTGAAGCTGGTAAAAGAGCACTATTAGACGCTGGTATAGATGCATCGGAACTAGATTTGATTATTGTTGCAACAGCAACACCAGATCATGCATTTCCCTCGACTGCAGCAATTGTACAGAAAAATATTGGAGCTAGTAAAGCTGCTGCCTTCGATATAAGTGTGGGATGTTCAGGATTTGTATACGCTATGGTAACAGGCTCGACTTTTATTACTTCTGGGATATATAAAAAAGTTATGATAATCGGAGCAGAGACTCTATCAAAAATTGTTGATTGGACAGATAGAAATACTTGTGTATTATTCGGAGATGGTGCAGGTGCTTGTATTTTGGAATCATGTGACGAAAGTTTTGGAATTCTTTCTTCAGAGCTTGGGTCAGATGGTGTCAATGGGGAAGTACTAATATTACCAGCTGGGGGCTCAAGAATGCCTTCAACTGAGGAAACAGTCAGAGAAAAACTTAACACAATAAAAATGGATGGCAAAGAGGTATTCAAATTTGCTGTAAGAGTAATTGAAAAATCATCTTTAAGTGTACTAGACAGTGCAGGTCTAGAAATAGAAGATCTTGATTTTTTAGTTCCTCATCAAGCAAATACTAGAATAATTGATGCTGCCATGAAAAAATTAAAACTTAATAAGGATAAAATCCATATAAACCTAGATAAGTACGGAAACATGTCCGCTGCTTCGATTCCTGTTGCCCTAGATGAGGCAGTCCGTGAAAACAGGATTAAAAAAGGAGATAATGTTTTACTTATTGCATTTGGTGCTGGTTTGTCATGGGCTTCTACAATAATTAGATGGAATAAGGAGGCTAAGAATGTTTAAGACTAGAATAACAGAGCTTCTGGGAATTTCCTATCCGATAATTCAAGGAGGCATGGCATGGGTTGCTACCCATGAGCTTGCAGCTGCTGTATCAGAAGCTGGTGGCTTAGGTATAATTGCAGCTGGTAATGCTCCAGGGGATTTTGTTAGGGAAGAAATCAGAGCATTAAAGAGAATAACTGATAAACCATTTGGAGTTAATATTATGCTTTTATCTCCATTTGCTGAGGATATTGTAGATATAGTGTGTGAAGAGGGAGTTCCTGTAGTGACTACAGGTGCAGGGAATCCAGGTAAATACCTTGACAGATTTAAGGATAAGAACATAAAAGTAATACCTGTAGTACCTACAGTATCCTTAGGAAAGAGATTGGAAAAGCAAGGTGTGGATGCATTGATAGTTGAAGGAACAGAAGCTGGGGGTCATATTGGTGAATTGACTACTATGGCTCTTGTACCTCAAGTTTGTGATGCTGTAAGTATTCCTGTAATTGCTGCAGGAGGAATTGCAGATGGGAGAGGTTATGTAGCTGCTTTTGCATTAGGGGCAGAGGGAGTTCAATTAGGTACAAGATTTGTCTGCTCAACAGAGGCAAAAGTTCATCAGAACTATAAAGATAAAATCATAAATGCAAAAGATAGGGATGCTCTTGTAACTGGAAGAAGCACAGGACATCCTGTAAGAGTAATTAAGAATCAGTTTACAAGAGAGTTTCTGGAATTGGAAAAAGCAAATACACCAGTTGAGGAGCTTGAAAGAATTGGAGCAGGAAAACTTAGAATTGCCGTTGTTGATGGTGATGTTGATAAGGGATCCGTTATGTCAGGTCAGATTGCAGGAATGGTAAATGACATAAAAAGCTGCTCAGAAATCATTGATGACATAATTAAAGAGGCAAGAACAGTGGTTAATAGTCTTGGAGGTGGATTAAATGAGTAAAAGAGCGTTCATCTTTCCAGGACAGGGTGCACAGCATATTGGAATGGGAAGAGATTTTTTTCAGAAAATTAAAGAATCAAAAATGGTCTTTGAAGAAGCAGATGAAACACTGAATATGGGATTGTCAAATTTAATATTCAATGGTGAAGATGATGACTTAAAAAAGACAGAAAATACTCAACCTGCCATATTAACTGCAAGTATAGCCATGTTGAAAGCATTAGAAAATGAAGGATTAACCTGTGATTATACAGCAGGTTTAAGCTTGGGAGAATATAGCTCATTGGTTATGAGTAAAGCTATAAGATTTTCAGATGCGTTGAAAGTTGTAAGAGAAAGAGGGAAGTTCATGCAGGAAGCAGTTCCTTTAGGAGTTGGTGGAATGGCAGCCCTTTTAGGCTTGAATAGAGACAATCTTCCACAGGTTCTGCTCTCAGCAAAGGATTATGGAATAGTTGAAGTGGCAAATTATAACTCGCCAGATCAGATAGTAATATCTGGAGAAGTTCAAGGGCTTAGAATTGCATGTAAGAAAGCAATGGAGCTAGGTGCAAAAAAAGCAGTGGAGCTACCAGTTAGTGCTCCGTTTCATACATCACTTTTATCACCTGCCGGGTTAAGATTAAAGGGAGAGTTGGAAAAAATTACCCTTGGGGATTTAAAGAGTAGAGTTATTTCCAATGTGGATGGTAAGGAGATCAGCAGTAAGGACGAATTGGTATCAAAGCTTGTGGATCAGGTTTCAAATTCTGTATTATGGCATCAATCAATTGAGTATATGATAAACCAAGGTGTGGATACCTTTGTGGAAATAGGACCAGGAAAATCCTTATCTGGATTTGTAAAAAGAATAGGAAAGTCCATGGGTGTGGAAGTGAAAGCTATGAATGTATCTGATGTAGAGTCCTTTGAAGATACTGTAGAGAAGCTAACTAAGGGGGCGTAAT
The DNA here is from genome assembly GCA_030602225.1 of Bacillota bacterium. Taxonomy (GTDB): domain Bacteria; phylum Bacillota; class Clostridia; order Tissierellales; family Tissierellaceae; genus Gudongella. The sequence goes on from JAUWAD010000001.1 coordinate 19,607, forward strand.
AATGACTAAGGTAGCGTTGGTGACAGGCGGAAGCAGAGGGATTGGCAAGGAGATAGCCATTGGATTAGCTAAGGAAGGTCATGATGTTATTCTAACCTATAATTCAAGCGTTGAATCAGCTAATCAAGCTGTTGAAGAAATCCAGAGATTTGGACAGAAGGCTATAGCTGTGAAAGCTGATGTTAGTATTAAAGAAGATGTTGATTCCCTGTTTTCAATAATAAGTGAGGAAGTTGGTTCAATAGACATTCTAGTTAATAACGCAGGTATAACAAAAGACAACTTACTTATGAGAATGACTGAAGAGGATTGGGATCAAGTTTTAGATGTTAATCTAAAAAGTGTGTTTCTAACCACTAAAGCAGCAATAAAGGGAATGATGAAGAAGAGATATGGAAAGATTATAAATATCTCATCAGTGGTGGGTGTTATGGGAAATGCCGGGCAGGGAAATTACTCAGCCTCAAAAGCAGGAATAATTGGATTTACAAAATCCATGGCAAAAGAATTATCTTCTAGGGGTATTCGAGTTAATGCAATTGCTCCAGGTTTTATAAAAACAGAGATGACAGATAAATTGGCAGATAACATAAAAGAAATGATGTTAAGCGAAATTCCTCTAGGCTATTTTGCAGAGCCTAAGGATGTAAGTAATTTGGTGAATTTCCTTGCCAGTGAAAAATCTGATTATATAACTGGTCAAGTAATTCAAATAGATGGCGGAATGAATATTTAAAAATTTTAGGAGGAATGAAAAAAATGGTATTTGATAAGGTAAAGGAAATTATTGCAGAACAACTAGATGTAGAGGTAGAAATTATTACAATGGAAACTTCATTAATGAAAGATCTTGAAGCAGATTCATTGGATGCAGTTGAAATTATGATGGCATTAGAAGATGAATTCGAGATAGAGGTTCCAGATGAAGATGCTGAAAAGTTCACAAATATTGGTGACATTGTAAAGTACGTTGAGGCAAAAATCTCCTAATTGAGAGAGGTGTATATATGAAAAGAGTAGTAATAACTGGCTTAGGTGCAGTTACACCTATAGGATTAGGAAAAGATGAATTTTGGGATAGTCTGATTCAAGGAAAATCAGGAGTTGGATTTGTAACAAGATTTGATACAATCAATCATGAGACAAAAATTGCAGCTGAGGTTAAGGATTTTGACCCAAGTTTATACATGAATAAAAAAGAAGCAAAGAGAATGGATCTTTTCTCACAATATGCCATAGCTGCTACTAAAATGGCTTTGGAGGATGGAAACATTCAGCTGGATACAATCGATCTAGAAAAAGTGGGATCAATAATTGGTTCAGGTATTGGAGGAATTCAAACATTAGAGGATGAGAAGAAAAAAATGGATGAAAAAGGCCCTGGAAGAATATCTCCTCTGTTTATTCCAATGATGATATCAAATATGGCAGCAGGTCAAGTATCAATGACTTTCGGTTTAAAGGGTTCATCTATGACCATAACCACAGCATGTGCATCAGCAACCCATGCCATCGGTGAAGCCTTTAGAATGATCAAGTCAGGCTATATGAATATGGCGGTAACAGGAGGAACTGAAAGTTCCATAACACCTCTATCAATGGCTGGATTCATTTCCATGAAAGCATTATCAACAAACAATGAAAATCCTAAAGTGGCAAGCAGACCATTTGATAAAAATAGAGATGGATTTGTTATGGGAGAAGGTGCTGGAATCATAATTTTAGAGGAATTAGAGCATGCACTTAATAGAGGAGCAAAAATATATGCCGAGATAGCAGGGTATGGCTCAACTTCAGATGCATTCCATATAACACAACCAGACCCAGAGGCGAAAGGTGCTACACGAGCTATGGAATATGCAATAGTTGAAAGCGGAGTATCAAAAGAGGATGTTGGATATATAAATGCCCATGGAACAAGCACATATTACAATGATAAGCTTGAGACATTGGCAATAAAGAATCTATTCGGTGACCATGCTAAGAACATAAATATAAGCTCAACCAAATCAATGACAGGACATTTGTTGGGAGCTGCTGGTGGAGTTGAAGCAATTGCAACAACCTTAGCTATATATAATGAGATGGTTCCACCAACCATTAACTATGAAAATCCTGATGAAGAGTGTGATTTGAATTACACACCAAATATTGCAGTAAAGAGAAGCATAAAGTGTGCATTATCAAATTCTCTAGGATTTGGTGGACATAACGCAAGTATATTAATAAAAAAATATTAAAGTAATGACTCTGGTTTTCTCCAGAGTCATTTTTTTCTTCTAAAATCATATTTATCATTTGGGAGACTTAAGATATGACCATTTATCTCAATCACATCATCACTAAGCCACTTAATAACTGCATTTTCCTCTCTGTAGTTCCAGTATATGTTTTTAGGATTTCTATTATTTCTTATTAGCTCAGCTCTTATGGCATAGGAGGTAGTTGCACCACCATTTACCAGATATGCTTTTATGGTATAGTTATTGTTTGGAGATTTACTTTCAAGTAGAAATTCTCCTTTAGGAAGTCTTGCCATACTGAAAAAAGCCCAGTATATGCTAAAGAATATAATTGTGGCAAACATTATAATAAAAACTATAGCCTTATTGTGTCTTCTTAACCAAATCATTTTAACACCTATATAACCTATTCCAGATTAAAGCTGTATATTCTTGATGACTCACCCCAGGGATGATAACCTGTAGCCACATACTCAAAACCATACTTTTCATAATAACCAATGTGATCTGTACATAGGTACAAGTTTTTGAAACCACCTTTTTTTGCATCATCCTTAGCCTTACTTAAGAGAAGTTCTCCAAAGCCCCTTCCCCTATGACTCTTCTCAATATAAAGAGCACAGATCCAAGGATATAAGTCCATTCTACTTATGAAGTCATTTGTTATAAGTCCTGCACAACCAATAATACTATCTCCATCATATAACAGATACCATTGGGGCAGAGTTCCTTTAGCATCTAAGCTACTTTTTATGCAATCATCATACACCATCATACTGTTTTCACTAGCCCATATATCTTGTATGTATTTAAGACCCTCATCAAGATATTCCCTTGATTCTCTAATGGATATAACCTTTATAACAATCACTCCCTTTTTGATAAATTCTTGTAAGCCTAATTATAACACAAAATGATTAATAAATTCTCAATCATAAGGAAATTGATACCAGAAAAATCCATTTTTCTTGTACCTATTCAGTTTCTTCTATGTAAGGAATAATGTTTTATGCTATACTTACACTATGAGGATTTGGGAGGAAATTATATGTATATAAACATTCCTGATTATGTGGAAGATATTATAGATAGATTAATAGACCATGGTTTTGAAGCATATATTGTAGGGGGTAGTGTAAGAGACTCAGTGATGGGGAAAATACCCTCTGATTATGATGTTACAACATCTGCAAGTCCTGATGAAATAGAAAATGTATTTGAAGGATACAAAACATTTTCTCCAGGGAGAGAATTTGGTACCATAGTGGTAGTTTCAAAAGAAGGAAACACAGAAATAACAACTTATAGAGTTGAGGGTAAGTACAGTGATGGGAGAAGACCAGATTTTGTAGAATTCACATCTTCCCTAAAGGAAGACTTGAAAAGAAGGGACTTCACCATAAATGCCATGGCTTACAATCATAAGGAAGGGCTTATAGATCCATTTGATGGAGTAAAGGATATTAAGGATGGTTTGATCAGATGTGTTGGGAATCCCTACATTAGGTTAAATGAGGATTATTTGAGAATCCTAAGGGCTGTTAGATTTGCAACTCAATTAGATTTCTTAATAGATATTGAAACCTCCAATGCATGCATGGAGCTATCTTCAAAACTTGATCTAGTAAGTATAGAGAGGATTAGAGATGAGTTCTTTAAAATTATACTCTCAAACAAACCATCTAATGGAATCCTGCTAATGAGAAGTCTGGGTTTGTTAAAGGAAATAATACCAGAGTTAATACCAGCAATAGGCTTTGATCAAAGAAACCCTCATCATGATAGATCTGTTTTCCAACATACTTTGCTGGTTTTGGATAATACTCCACCAGTGTTACATTTAAGGTTGGCGGCATTATTACATGATATCGGCAAACCATATACCTTTACAATTGATCCTGATGGAATAGGGCATTTCTATGGTCATGACAAGGAAAGTGTAAAGATAGGAAAAGAGTTCTTGATTAGGATAAGATGCTCCACAAAACTTATTGAAGAAACCCTAAACTTGGTCAAAGAGCATATGAATCATAGTCCTAAGATGAAAACCAAGGCTATAAAAAGACAATTACAGAGAATCGGTGAAGATAATATGAGAAATCTCATTAGCTTGCAGATCGCGGATAGATTAAGCAAAAATGGCAGAAAAGACATTGAGTATCTTCTTGAAAAAAAGAGGCAGGTTGATGAAATAATTGATAATAACGAGCCTTACAAGAAAGCACATTTGGCTATAAATGGAAATGACTTAAAGGAAATTGGATATAAGGAAGGCAAAATAATTGGAAAGATTCTTGAGTATTTGCTTAATTATGTTTTAGATAATCCTCAAGGTAACAATAAAGAGGAATTACTAAAAATAGTAAATAAACTATATCCATTGGAATAAACTATACAATTAGGAGGAACTACTATGGGAAAACTATTTGGAACAGATGGTGTTAGAGGTGTGGCCAATATGGATTTAACACCGGAGCTAGCATTTGAGATTGGAAGAGCAGGTGCTTATGTGATTTCCAAAGGCAAGAAGGGAAAAGTAATCCTTGGCAAGGACACAAGAGCATCAGGGGATATGCTAGAGGCAGCTTTAACAGCTGGTATCTGTTCAATGGGATTGGATGTTGAATCTGTTGGGATAATACCCACACCAGCAGTTGCATACTTAACAAGAAAATATGAAGCTGTGGCTGGGGTTGTTATTTCTGCATCCCATAATCCAGGTGAATATAATGGGATAAAATTCTTTAGCGGAGATGGATTAAAGCTTCCCGATTCCACCGAAGAGGAAATTGAAGATATTCTACTTAATAAACTTGAAATAAGTGATAGACCTATTAAGGACAAGGTTGGAAGGGTATATATAAATAAGAAGGCTCAAACAGACTATAAGGAATTTCTCAAAAGTGTAATCAAGATTGATTTAACTGGGCTAAAGATTGCCATGGATTGTGGGCATGGAGCTCTATATAAAATAGGTCCAGAAATTATTGAAGAACTGGGAGGACAAGTTATAGCCATAAATACCACTCCAGATGGGATGAATATAAATCTAGCTTGCGGATCAACAAAGCCTGAGCTGGTTCAAAAACTCGTTGTTGAAGAAAGTGCGGATTTAGGATTAGCCTTTGATGGAGATGCTGACAGGATTATTGCTGTTGATGAAAAGGGGCAAATTATTGATGGAGACCATATATTGGCAATTTGTGGGACCTACCTGGATAGTATGGGGAAACTTACCAAGAAGACAATAGTAGGAACAGTTATGACCAATATGGGATTAGATAAGTACCTGGAGACTGAAGGAATAAATATAGTTAAGACAGCTGTTGGAGATAGATATATTCTTGAGGAAATGCTAAAGGAAGGGTATGTATTAGGTGGGGAACAATCAGGTCATATAATTTTTCTTGATCACAATACAACAGGTGATGGATTGGCAACGGGTTTACATTTGCTTGAAGTAATTATAAAAACAGGGGAGAAGGCATCCAAATTAAATAGCCTTGTGGAGAATTACCCTCAGGTTTTATTCAATGCGAAAGTAGATAATAACTATAAGCATAAGTATATGGAAATACCTGAGATAAAAGATGAAGTCATTAGAATAGAGCAGATGTTTAAAGGACAGGGAAGAGTACTTATAAGACCATCAGGAACTGAACCTTTAGTTAGAGTTATGATTGAAGGTAAAGATAAAGAACTTATAACAAATGCAGCAAAGGATTTAGTCCATTTTATTGAAGCTAGAATCGGACTAAAATAAATTGAGGAGTGTGAAGATATGGAATACAAAATTGTAGCAGATAGTAGCTGTGATTTAAACGATGACTTAAAAGCTGTGATGGATGTGAGTTTAGTGCCCTTTAAAATTGATATCGATGATTCTTCATTTGTTGATGATGCAGATATCGACATGGAGAAGCTTGTTTCAACCATGTTGGCAAGTCCAAACCCAATAAAATCATCCTGCCCATCGCCTGGAGATTTTAAAGAAACCTATGTTGATGGTGACAATGTGTTTGTGGTTACAATATCAAAGAAGTTATCTGCAACTTACAATAGTGCTATTTTAGCAAAAGATATGATTTTAGAGGAGTTTAAGGATAAGTTTGTCCATGTATTCAATTCAAAATCTGCCAGTGTGGGAGAAACTTTAACTGCAATCAAGATTAAGGAATGTATAGATCAAAAGCTTTCCAACTCAGAGATAGTTGAAAAGGTTGAACAATACATTGAGGATATGAAGACTTACTTCATATCTGAAGACCTTAGCAATCTTATAGAAAATGGAAGGATTTCAAAGACCGCAGGATTAATTGCCAATGTTTTAAATATAAAACCGATTATGAAAGCCACTGATGATGGAAACATTGAGGCGGTTGAAAAAATTAGGGGTAGCAAGAAGGCTTTTAAAAGATTGGCAGAAATAATTGGGGAAACTGGAGTTAAGTTTGAAGAAAGGATAGTAGCCATATCCCATGCAAATGCATTGGACAAGGCATTGGATCTAAAAGAAGACCTTAAGAAGTACAATTTCAAAGATATTATCATAGTAGAAACAAAAGGGCTTTCAACCGTTTATGTAAATAATGGGGGTATTATTATATCATTCTAATAAAATTGTACAAATATCTAAAAAACATTTGACAAATTTTCATAGGGTGCTATAATAAAAAAGGTAAGTTACTTACTTACCTTACTTGCGGGAATGGCGGAATTGGCAGACGCGCTAGACTTAGGATCTAGTGTCATTGACGTGGGGGTTCAAGTCCTCTTTCCCGCACCAAATTAGACCAGTGGTATTAACCATTGGTTTTTTTATGCATGTTATGGGTATTATAACATAGTCACAAATTTGTTTTATAGTACCCAATAATATATGTATATGTTATAATATTATGATGGAGACTAAAATTTGTATCAGATGATAAAAAATATATAGGGGGTTCATTAATGAAGGCAGTTTTTGATAAGAAGGAAAAAAATACAGTACACTTTGATATTGAAGTACCAGCAGGGGATTTTGAAAAAGCTCTACAACAAGCTTATATGAAAAATCGTGGAAGATTTAATATCCCTGGATTTAGAAAGGGAAAAGTTCCAAGAAAGATAATTGAAATGAATTATGGAGAAGAGATATTCTTTGAAGATGCAATCAATTTATTGCTTCCAGAAGCATATTCAAATGCCATTGATGAGTTGGGATTAGAACCTGTGGACAGCCCGGAAGTTGATGTGGATGAAATAGAACTAGGTAAGCCAGTTCATGTTAAGTTCAGCGTTGAAGTTAAACCAGAAGTTAAACTAGGGGACTATAAGACAATTGAACTTGAAAAAGTAGATTACTCTGTTACTGAAGAGATGATCAATAATGAAGTAGAAAGAGAAAGAGACCAAAATGCCAGAATCATTGATGCTGGAGATAGAGAAGTAGCAGAAGGGGATATCCTAAAGATTGATTTTTCAGGATTTATAGATGGAGAGCAATTTGATGGTGGAAGTGCAGAAGATCAGGAACTAAAAATAGGTTCAAAGCAATTTATTCCAGGTTTTGAAGAAGGACTTATTGGAAAGAAAAAGGGAGAAGAAGTAGATGTTGAAGTTACTTTCCCTGAAGAATACCATGAGGAATCTTTAAAAGGAAAACCAGCTGTATTTAAAGTTACAATCAATGAAATTAAAGTAAAAGAGCTTCCAGAGTTAGATGATGAGTTTGCTAAGGATGTAAGTGAGTTCGATACTTTAGAAGAATATAAGAACAGTATTAAGGAAACATTAGAAGAAAGACTAAAAGAGCAAGAAAAGATCGAAACAGAAAACAAGCTTGTGGAAAAGGTAGTTGAAATGTCTGAAATGGATATTCCAGAGGCTATGATAATGTCACAGATCGAGAGCGAAATTAAAGACTTTGAGTATAGAGTAAAGACTCAAGGTTTTGATATGGACACATACTTGGAACTTACAGGAACAACTAGGGATGATCTGGAACTAAACTTCAGACCAATCGCTGAAAGAAGGGTAAAGGCTGATTTAGTATTGGAAGCAATTGCAAAGGCTGAGGATATCCAAGTAACTGAAGAAGATCTTGATAAAGAATTAGAGAAACTTGCAGAACAATATCCACAAACAAATAAAGAAAAGTTTATGAAAGATATGAAAAAAGGAGATTTAGGCTTCCTAAAAGCGGGTATATCCAACAGTAAAGTTTTAGACATGCTAATGGAGAATATTAAGTTTATATAACTAGGAGGGTTAAGTATGACATTAGTACCAATAGTAGTAGAACAAACAAATAGAGGGGAAAGATCCTATGATATATATTCCAGGTTACTAAAGGATAGAATAATAATTCTGGGATCTGAAATAAATGATGCTGTAGCAGACTTGGTAGTAGCCCAATTGTTGTTTCTAGAGGCTGAAGATCCAGAAAAGGACATTCAAATCTATATTAATTCACCAGGTGGGTCTGTTAGTGCTGGATTTGCGATCTTTGATACAATACAATATATTAAACCAGATGTAACTACTATTTGTATAGGAAGAGCAGCAAGTATGGGAGCATTTCTATTAGCCGCAGGTGCTAAGGGTAAGAGATTCGCCCTGCCAAATTCAGATATAATGATTCATCAACCCCTTGGCGGAGCTCAAGGTCAAGCTGAAGATATCAGAATACAAGCTGAGAAAATCATAGAAATTAGAGAGAGAATAAATAGAATACTATCAGAGAGAACCGGCCAACCATTGGAAAGAATCGCAAAGGATACTGATAGAGATTACTATATGAGTGCAAAAGAAGCAGTAGAATATGGAATAATTGATGCTGTTATGGAGAGAAAGAAATAGAGGTGATTCCATGGCAAAAAACGAAGACAAGCAATTAAGATGTTCATTTTGTGGGAAGCCACAAGATCAGGTTAAAAGATTAATTGCAGGTCCTAATGTTTACATTTGTAATGAATGTATAGAATTGTGTCAAGAGATTATAGAGGAAGAATTTGTTCAAAATATATTAGATTATGATTTAGATGAGCTTCCAAAACCAGTGGAAATAAAAGAAACATTGGATGAATATGTAATTCAACAGGAAAGAGCAAAAAGGGGATTAGCTGTAGCCGTTTATAATCATTACAAAAGGATTAACCAAACCCCATCAAAGAATGACGATGTGGAACTGCAGAAAAGCAACATCCTAATGATTGGCCCAACTGGTTCTGGAAAGACATTACTTGCTCAAACCTTGGCTAGAATATTGAACGTACCATTTGCAATAGCTGATGCCACTTCTTTGACAGAGGCTGGATATGTTGGAGAAGATGTTGAAAATATTATTTTGAAGCTTATACAAGCTGCAGATTATGATATTGAAAGAGCAGAAAAAGGTATCATCTATATAGACGAAGTGGACAAGATAGCAAGAAAATCAGAAAACCCTTCAATTACAAGGGATGTAAGTGGTGAAGGAGTACAACAAGCCTTGCTTAAGATATTGGAGGGTACTGTTGCAAATGTACCACCACAAGGTGGAAGAAAACATCCACATCAGGAGTTTATTCAGATTGATACCACAAATATCCTGTTCATTGTAGGTGGAGCATTTGATGGATTGGATAAGATTATACAATCAAGAGTAGGAAAGAAAACTATGGGTTTTGGAGCAGATGTGAAGTCTCAGAAGAAAAACATAGGAGAACTATTCAAGCAAATTCAACCTGAAGATCTGATAAGATTCGGTCTAATACCTGAGTTTGTGGGAAGATTACCAGTGGTAGTATCCCTGGAAGAATTGGATGAAGATGCATTGGTGAGAATATTGACAGAACCTAAGAATGCCTTAGTTAAGCAGTATAAAGAATTATTCCTTATGGATAATGTGGAACTTGAGTTTGAAGAGGAAGCGCTAAAACTTATTGCACAAAAGGCAATTGAGAGGAAAACTGGAGCAAGAGGTCTAAGGGGAATAATTGAAGAAAAAATGCTAGATATAATGTTTGAGCTCCCAACACGAGATGATGTTGAAAAGTGTGTAGTAACTAGGGAGACCATAGAAAATAGTGGAGAACCAACTTTGCTGTTAGCTGAAAAGACAAAGAAAAGATCAAACAAAAACAGCAGTAAGGAATCTGCTTCTTAAAGGCTCACAGATGTGAGCCTTTATTCAATAAATATTCAATTTGAGGGTATATATGCTTTGTGAAGTTGAAATAGAAGGGAAGGGATATAATGAATAATCCTTATATTATAGAAGAGAGAACGCTACCCCTTATACCTCTTAGGGGAATATCCATATTTCCACATATGGTTATTCATTTTGATGTGGGAAGAGAGAAATCAGTGCAGGCACTGGAAAAAGCCATGATGGATGATTCCTTAATACTATTGTGTACTCAGATAAATCCAAAGGTTGAAGAACCATTACAAAAGGATTTTTATCAAGTGGGAACAGTCGCCAAAGTAAAACAGATGCTGAAACTACCTGGAGGAAGCATTAGAGTTCTGGTAGAAGGTTTAAGCAGAGGTAAGGTAAAAGAGATAGTTAGAGAAGAACCATACTTTGAAGCATTAACCGAAGAGTTCACATACTCTATGGAGGATTTTGAAAAAAACCAAGATATGGAAGCTATAATGAGATTAGTAACTTTGGATCTGGAAGAATACATTGGGCTTAACTCTAAAGTATCATCTGAAGTGCTATTTACTATTTCAGACATTGACGATCCAGGTAGGCTAGCGGATGTAATAGCATCCTATATATTTTTAAAGCAGGAAGATGATCAAAAGATATTGGAAACCTTTGATTTTTATGAAAGACTTGAAGTGCTACATCAGATTCTTCAAAAGGAAATCGAGTTACTGAAAATTGAAGACAAGATAAATCAAAGGGTAAAGAAACAAATAAACAAAGTACAAAAGGAGTACTATTTAAAGGAACAACTTAAGGCCATCCAGAAAGAACTTGGAGAAGACGATGACCTGTCCAATGAAATAGAGGAGTATCAGAAGAAGATAAACAAAATAAAGATGCCAAAGGAAGTAAAGGAAAAGGCACTTAAAGAAGTTGAACGACTTACTAAGCAATCTCCTCACTCCGCAGAAGTGGGTGTAATAAGAACCTATTTAGACTGGATAGTGGAGTTGCCTTGGGATAAGGAGACTAAAGAGAAAATAGATATAAAAAGAGCTAGAGAAATCCTTGATGAAGATCATTACGGTCTTAAAGATGTTAAGGAAAGGATATTGGAGTTTATTGCCATTAGAAAGCTTACAAATTCTATAAAAGGGCCGATACTTTGTCTTGTGGGTCCGCCTGGAGTGGGAAAAACATCCATTGCAAGATCAATAGCATCATCCCTTAACAGGAATTTTGTGAGGATGTCCCTTGGTGGAGTTAGGGATGAAGCTGAAATAAGAGGTCATCGAAGAACTTATGTGGGTAGTATGCCTGGCAGGATTATTAGTTCTATAAAAAAAGCAGGGTCAAAAAACCCAGTATTCCTATTTGATGAAATTGATAAACTAGCAAATGATTTTAGGGGAGACCCTGCAAGTGCATTGCTTGAAGTATTAGATCCAGAACAAAATACTACTTTTACAGACCATTTTTTAGATGCTCCCTTTGATTTATCAAAAGTATTATTTATTACAACAGCAAACACAACATCTTCAATACCACCAGCACTACTTGATAGAATGGAAGTAATTCGAATTAGTGGATATACTGAAGAGGAGAAACTTCAAATAGCTAAGAGGTATCTACTTCCTAAGCAAATGAAAGAACATGGACTTACAAATGATAGACTTATACTTTCAGATTCAGCAATTAGAGGTGTGATTAGTCATTACACAAGGGAAGCTGGAGTAAGAAATCTTGAAAGGTATATCGCCAATATATGTAGAAAAGTAGCTAAGAAAATAGTGGAAACAGACAAGAAGAGGATTAGAGTAAATGCAAACAACCTAAGCACTTACCTTGGAGCTGAAAAATTCAGATTTGATACACTGGAAGAAAAAAATCAAATTGGAGTTGCCAATGGATTGGCATGGACAGCTGTGGGAGGTGAAACACTGTCTGTAGAGGTAACAACCATGCAAGGTACTGGGAAAACTCAACTTACAGGTAAGTTGGGAGATGTGATGAAGGAATCTGCCATGGCGGGAATTAGTTATATTAGAGCCAATGCAGATAAGCTTAAGGTATCCCCTGAATTTTATAAGGAATTAGACATCCATATACACGTCCCAGAAGGTGCCATACCAAAGGACGGCCCTTCAGCTGGTATAACAATTGCAACAGCTGTTATATCCGCACTGACCAATACTCCTATAAATAGAGAGGTTGCCATGACAGGAGAAATCACATTAAGGGGTAGGGTGCTTCCCGTTGGTGGAATAAAGGAAAAATTACTAGCTGCTCATAGGATGGGTGTTAAGAAGGTTATACTTCCATTTGAGAATGGTAAGGATCTTGAGGAAATACCAGATAAGGTTAAGAAAAAAATGAATTTTGTCCTGGTTAAAAATTTAGATGAAGTTATACAAAATGCCATGGAGAAAATAGGTGAAAACAATGAAGATTAATAAGTCAGATTTACAGGCAATGGCTGTAAATAAGGCAGGATATCCAGATGATCAGCTGCCAGAAATTGCTTTTGCTGGGAGATCAAATGTTGGGAAATCATCCTTTATTAACACCATGTTAAATAGGGTTAATCTAGCAAGAACCAGCGGAAAACCTGGGAAGACAAGAACTATCAATTTCTATGTTGTTAATGATACCTTTAGATTTGTTGATTTACCAGGGTATGGATATGCTCAAGTATCCAAGGATGAAAGGAAAAAATGGGGCGAGATAATAGAAAGATATCTTACTGATAGGGAGAACCTTAAAGCCATAGCCCTAATAGTAGACATAAGACATAAACCAAGTCCTCAGGATGTAGAAATGTATAATTGGGTAATAACCTTTGGATATGAACCAATAGTCGTTGCCACAAAAGCTGATAAAATAGCAAGAGGCCAGTGGGAAAGACACTTAAAGATTATTAGGGAGGAATTAGGAGTTAAGAATAGAAACACAGTAGTTCCATTTTCCTCATCTAAGAAGTTAAATATAGAAAGACTTTGGGAAACATTAACACCATACTTGATGCTTGAAGAAGCTGAATAAAATGTAAGAAGGCCAGTGAATTTTCACTGGCCTTTAATAAGTACTTTTACTCTAATTCAAACATATCCTTTGTTGCTCCACAAACTGGGCAAACCCAATCTTCTGGAAGATCTTCAAAAGCTGTTCCTGGAGCTATACCTCCATCTGGATCTCCTTCTGCTGGATCATAAACATAACCACATGGTCCACATACCCATTTATCCATTTGACATTCTCCTTTCGCTAATGAATTTACTTAGTGACAATATTATACCATATTATTACAGTTAATAAACAAAAAAATCAAAATTTACGTAAAATTATATAGATTAGCACAAATATAAATGGGTAAAATACTTATGACTAGAAAAAATGGATGTGGTGGAGATGAACTATATTTATAAAGGAACGGTTTGTAGTGATCTAGAGACCATAAGATCCTTTATTGATAAGACAATTAAAACGCTTGGTGAGATAATAAATAATGGGGATATAATTTTTGATATCCGTGTTATTCTTAATGAGCTTATTGTAAATGGAGCCCTGCATGGAAATGAGTGTATGGTAACCAAGTGTGTTAGTTTGACCGTAAAAATGAATGACAATAAATTAACAATAGAAGTTGAAGATGAGGGCACTGGTATAAATTATAATCCTACAGAATACAATCCTTCGGATCTTAAATCATGGGGTAGAGGACTTGTTTTGGTAAATGGCTTATCAGATGAATTCTATGTGGAAAGGAATAGGGTGGTGTCTGTAAAGAATATCTGTTAGGGGGTATTAACATGGTAAAAAAACTATCTTATATAATGGTATTGTCACTTGTTTTAAATGTGATGATACCATTTATTGCGTTAGGGGAGGAGGACTATCAGATTCAATTGGAGAAGGTGATCTTAAAGACAAAGGAGTTGTTCCAGATTAGTGATGGTTATAAAGACTTTACATCCCAAGTAAGTTCATACAATAACACTACTTATTTTAATATGAATTGGAAAGACCCTGATGGGATTTTGCCTACAATAAGTGTTACTTCTGATCAGGATGGAAATATTCAGTCGTTTAATAAGTATTATTCAGATATACCTGAGCAGGAGACCAAACTACCCAAATATTCAAAGGAAGAAGCCTTGAATATTGCCAAGGATTTTATGATAAAAGTTGATTCTAACATGTATAATCAGATGCTATTTGACGAGAAAGGCTACTACTCCAGTACGTGGGATACCAATTATAATTTCAATTACTTTAGAAGAGTAAATGGAATTATTTTCAGGGAAAACAATGTTTCAATTAGTGTATCTAAGATAACCGGTGAAGTTATGAACTATTATTCCAATTGGGAGAGAGAATTAACCTTCCCAAGGACAACGGGAATTATTAGCTTAGAGGAGGCTAAGATTGCATTTAAGGAAAAGATAGGCTTGGAATTGATCTATAAGGGGAGTAATTTCTATCCAAGACCATTAGATGTAAATGGTGAGGAAATCCAGTACTACTTAGCCTATGTAATTAGGAGCCCCTATTATGGAATAGATGCAAAAACTGGAGAAGCGGTGGAGATTCCATATTACAGACCTTATTTAGAAGGTGGAGGAGATGATAGAGCTGCCAGTGAGGAAGCTGCACCTGCACCAGTAATAACTCCAGAAGAAAGAACTGAAATAGAAAAACTAAAGGATTTAATTACCAAGGAAAGTGCAGAAAAAATAGGTAGAGAAAAATTATCGCTGGATGATACCTTTATCTTAAGAAATATCAATCTTTACAGTATGTGGAGAAATAAGGATGAATACCAGTGGAATATGTACTTCGTTAAGGAATTGGAAGAAAATAAAATGACATCAGCAGATATAACTATTGATGCAAAGACAGGCGAAGTATTGAATTTCTACAAAGGATACGAGTTTAAAGAGACCGATAAGGCAGCAATAACAAAAGTTCAGGCTCAAGAAATCGCAAAAGACTATCTTAGAAGTACAAACTCCAATATATACGATAACTTAACCCTAAGAGAAGATAAGTATCAAAAAGATGGAGATCTAACCTTCTACTTCACATTCGAAAGATATGAAAAAGGTATATATGTTGAAAATGATGGCATATCTGTAGGTATAAATGCTGTTAGCAAGGAAATATTCTCCTACAGTAAGACTTGGTATAAAGGCACACTACCCTCAGCTGAAAAAGTTGTGGATATGGAAAAGGCTTATGATGTATTATTCGAAAAGGTAGGATATAGTCTTGTTTATAAACTATATTATGAGTATGATTCAGTTGGGATGGAGACAAGAAGCATTAAATTAATATACGGATTAAATGATAGTATCCCAGTAATCATTGATGGAAATACTGGAGAACTATTGGATTACTCAGGGAAACCATATGTTGATAAGAAGGACATATCATATATTGATATTGAGTCATCATATGCAAGAGAAAAGATTCTTACCTTAGCTGAATATCGAATTGGATTCTATGGTGAAAACTTTAGACCTAAGGATAAGATCATTCAGAAGGAGTTTATGTTTTTCCTCTGGAAGGCTATCAATCCCTATAGAAATGAAGGGGAAGATCAAATTGACATTATATACGAAGAGCTTAAAAATTCCAGGATAATACAAGATAAGGAAGTAAACCAAACAAGGGTCTTAACAAAGGAAGAAGCTGTTAAGTATGTCATACGTGCTATGAATTACGGCAGGATTGCTGAAATACCAAATATCTATTCTGATATGTTCCCTGACTCTAAATCCATACAAGAAGGCATGAAAGGTTATGTAAATCTGGCATATGGGTTAGGAATAATTGTTGGAGATGGCAGTGGTCTGATTAAACCATTATATGAATTAAAAAGAGAAGATGCTGCAAGTATAATATACAATTATGTGTTTAAGTAAAAAATTACATCTAGGGAAATCCTAGATGTAATTTTTTTATACATTTTATTGAAAGTATGATAGAATTATAAAGTTAAGCATAAGACAATTAAATATAGAAGGGAATTGTAATATTATATGATAAGAAATGATGTTAGAAATGTGGCAATAATAGCCCATGTTGATCATGGCAAGACTACTTTAGTTGATAGTCTATTAAAGCAATCTGGTATATTCAGAGAGAATCAAGTTGTTGAAGAAAGAGTAATGGACTCCAATGACATAGAGAAAGAAAGAGGCATAACTATTCTGGCCAAGAATACAGCAGTTATTTACAATGGGGTTAAAATAAATATAGTTGATACTCCAGGACATGCGGACTTCGGTGGAGAAGTTGAAAGAGTTCTAAAGATGGTTAATGGTGTTGTTGTATTGGTTGATGCATTTGAAGGTCCTATGCCACAGACTAAGTTTGTTTTAAAGAAAGCATTGGATTTGGAACTTCCTGTGGTTGTTGCCATAAATAAAATTGACAGACCAGAGGCTAGACCAGAAGAAGTTATAGATGAAATTTTAGATCTTTTCATAGAACTTGGAGCAAAGGATTCACAATTGGATTGTCCATTTGTGTTCACATCTGCCAAAATAGGAAGCGCAACTTTGGATGTAAGTGATAAGAAGGAAACAATGGAGGATCTTTTTAAGACAATTATTGAGTATGTTCCTGCCCCAGAGGGAGATGAGAATGGGCCCACCCAACTTCTAATATCTACCATTGACTATAACGAATATATTGGTAGAATAGGAATTGGAAAGGTAGAGAAGGGATCAATCTCAATTGGACAAGAAGTAGTTATCCTTAACTATGCCCACCCTAATAGAAGATTAAAAGCAAAGATTAGTAAATTATACGAATTCCAAGGATTAAACAAAATAGAAGTAAGTAGTGCTAATGTGGGAAGTATAGTCGCATTAACAGGTCCAAGTGATTTGGAAATAGGAGATACCATATGTCATGTGGAAAACCCGGTTGCACTTCCCTTTGTGAAGATTTCAGAACCTACACTGGCAATGACCTTTTCTGTTAATAATAGCCCATTTGCTGGTAGAGAAGGGGAATTCGTAACTTCAAGGCAGCTGAGAAATAGACTATACAAGGAACTTCATACTGATGTAAGTCTTAGAGTTGAAGATACTGATTCAACAGATGCCTTTAAGGTATCTGGAAGAGGAGAATTACATTTAAGTGTTTTAATAGAAAATATGAGAAGAGAAGGATATGAGTTTCAGGTTTCTAAACCTGAAGTATTGTATAAATTCATAGAAGGCATTAAAAACGAACCTATTGAAAAGGTTACAGTGGATGTGAGTACTGATTTTGTAGGAGCTGTAATTGATAAACTTGGTCAGAGAAAGGGTGAGTTGATATCCATGTCAGAATCAACTGGAGGATATGCAAGGTTGGAATTTGTAATACCATCTAGAGGCTTGATAGGGTATCGTCAGGAGTTTTTAACTGATACAAAGGGTAATGGTATTCTAAATACTATTTTCGAAGGCTATGCACCATTTAAAGGAGAAATTCCTAAGAGAAAGTCAGGTTCTATAATTGCATTTGAAACCGGTGAAGCAACTACCTATGGATTATACTCAGCACAAGAAAGAGGTATACTTTTCATAACTCCTGGAACTCAAGTCTATGAGGGAATGGTGGTTGGATCAAATCCGAAGGGCCTTGACATAGAAGTCAATATTTCAAAGAAGAAGCAACAATCAAATATAAGAGCATCAGGATCTGATGATGCATTAAGGTTATCCACTCCAAAAAACATGAGTTTAGAAGAAGCATTGGAGTTTATAGAAGATGATGAATTAATTGAAGTGACACCCATTAATTTTAGAGTTAGAAAGAAAATACTTGATGCAAATAGGAGATATAAGGCAAAAAAATAGTCTAATGGAGGATTTCTTATGCTTGAAGTTTTGACGAATTATTCCTGGATATTTAATAATTTAATAATAATAAATATTGTTCTTGCAATAATTCTGATTTTCTTTGAAAGAAGAAATCCCACATCCACATGGCTATGGCTAATGACTTTGGTTTTTCTTCCAGTACTGGGATTTATTCTGTACTTGTTCCTTGGCCAAGATATGTCCAAGAAGAAGATGTTCAAGACAAAGG
Organism: Bacillota bacterium; assembly: GCA_030602225.1. Lineage (GTDB taxonomy): Bacteria > Bacillota > Clostridia > Tissierellales > Tissierellaceae > Gudongella. The sequence goes on from JAUWAD010000001.1 coordinate 38,060, forward strand.
AAGAAGAGGATGATTGTTTTGATGTTTTGGTATCTGATCAGGAGAGAGTTTTCGAAGGACGGGATTTCTTAAAACATAACCCTGAGTATAAAAGATATGATGATATTGTAAAACTTAATCTAATGGGTTCAAAATCCATATATACTTTGGATAATCAAGTTGATTTGTATTTTAGTGGGGAAGATAAGTTTAAAGATCTCTTTGAGAGTATTGAAAGAGCTCAAAGATATATTCATATGGAGTATTATATATTCAATAATGACTCTATAGGAAATAGAGTAATTGAAGCTTTGGCAAAAAAGGCCAGTGAAGGTGTGGAAGTGAAGTTACTTGTTGATGGTATGGGAGGAAGATGGTTGACTAAAAAATCCATCAAACCTTTACTAGATGCAGGGGGAGAATTTGCAAGCTTCTTTCCACCTTTTTTTCCAGTAGTGAATGTAAGGATAAACTACAGAAACCATCGAAAGATTTGTATAATAGATGGAAAGGAAGCATATTTAGGAGGATTTAATATAGGAGATGAGTATCTGGGAGTGTCAAAGAAGTTTGGATACTGGAGAGATACACACATAAGAATCAGAGGCTCTGCAATAAGTTCAATACAGTGGCAATTCTTCCTGGATTGGAGATTTGCAACAAAAAAAGAAATGTCTGCATGTCAAAGTTATGTAAGTGAATCCTTAGATGAAAATAAGACGGGAATACAGATTGTAAATAGTGGACCAGACTCTAAATGGCCAAGTATAAAAGATGGCTACCTAAAAATGATTACAAATGCTGAAGATAAGCTCTATATTGAGTCACCCTATTTCATACCGGATGATAGTATATTTGAAGCTCTAAAAATAGCAGGATTATCAGGACTAGATGTAAGGGTAATGATACCAAATAAACCAGATCATCCATTCGTTTATTGGGCTGGTTTAAGCTACATTGGAGAACTTCTAGAAGCAGGTGTAAGATTTTTCACCTATGAAAGAGGATTTATGCATTCAAAGGTGATGATAATGGATGATCTGGTTTCATCTGTTGGAACTGCTAACATTGACATCAGAAGCTTCAAGTTAAACTTTGAGATAAATTCATTTATATATGATCAAGAGATCAATAAAAGACTAACAGAGCGGTTTATAAATGACTTACACAATTGTCGGGAAATTACTTTGGAAGAATATAAAAACAGATCTAGAATTATAAAAATTAAAGAATCAGTTTCAAGATTATTGTCACCAATACTATAGGGGGGAATAAAGTTGCAGAAAGAAGCTATAATGGAGTATTTAATAATTGATGGACAAGCTAAAAAGGTTGAAGAGTGTGATATTTTCAATAAAATCCAAAACTCTCCTATCTATGAGGTGGTAAGAATAATAGATGGGAAAGAGCAGTTTATTAAGGATCACATCCAGAGAATGTTCGCATCATTTGAACTTTTAGGTTATGGGAATGAATATGATGAAGATAAGATTATTAAATTTGCCAAGGATTGCATAGTCATAAATGGAATCAAAGATAACAATATTAAACTCCTGACGGTGGAGCTTAATAATGGTAAGAAAGTATTCATGGTATATGCCATAGAAAGTTATTACCCTCCTGATTCAGTATATAAAGAGGGAATTAAGACAATACTTTTTAAACATTCCAGAAATAATCCCAACGCAAAGGTACAACATTTAGATTATAAAACTGCAGTGACAAAGGCAATTAAAGACTCAGGGGCATATGAAGCATTACTTCTAAATGAAGAAGGGTATATTTTGGAAGGTAGTCGATCCAATATGTTCTATGTAATGGGAGAAAGGATTTTTACCGCTCCAGCATCAAAGGTGCTTCTTGGAATTACAAGAAAGCATATAATAAATGTAATTACAGATCTTGAGATTCCATTTGAAGAGAAGGAATTAAGTATACTAGATTTAAAATCCGTTGAGGGTATCTTTATTTCTGGGACAAGTATTGGGGTTCTTCCTGTAAAAAGTGTGGATGATATCCTTATTAATTCACCAGATAATAATGTGATTAAGAAAATATTAGATGAATACAATAGATTAACAGGAAAAATCCTCGGCTAAGCCAAGGATTTTTCTTCAGTTAAAGATATTATCTCAAGAATTGTATCTACTGCCTTTTCCATTCCTTGAATTGAAATATACTCAAATTTACCATGATAATTTAATCCACCAGTGAATATATTAGGACAAGGAAGACCCATATAGGATAATCTTGCACCGTCAGTTCCACCTCTTATTGGCTTGATAACTGGTTCTATGTCTACATTTACCATAGCTTTCTTAGCAAGATCAATGATGTGCATTACTGGTAGAATTTTCTCTTCCATGTTGTAATATGAATCTTTTAGATCTAGTGTTGCAATATCACCGTACTTTTTATTTATAAATGCACAAGCTTCTGTAATCAATTGTTTTTTTGTCTCGAACTTGGATTTGTCATGATCTCTGATTATATAAGCTATATTTGTCTTTTCAACTGTTCCATCAAAATGGACCAAATGAAAGAAACCCTCATACTTTTCAGTGTACTCTGGCCTTTCATTAACAGGCAATAATGAGTTTAACTCACTGGCAATTAGAATTGAATTTAACATCTTATTCTTTGCTGTTCCAGGATGAACATTTCTTCCCTGGATAAATATCCTGGCTGAAGCAGCATTGAAATTCTCATATTCCAACTCACCCACTGGACCGCCATCCATTGTATATGCGAAATCTGCACCAAACTTTTCCACATCAAAATAATCAGCACCTCTACCAATTTCCTCATCAGGTGTAAAACCAACCTTAATTGTCCCATGGGATATCTGGGGATTGTTAATTAAATACTCCACAGCAGTAACTATTTCAGCTATACCTGCCTTATTGTCAGCTCCTAAAAGTGTAGTACCATCAGTTACTATAAGATCTAATCCCTTATGCTCCTTAAGTTCTGGAAAGTCTGAAACCTTCATTGTAATATCCAATTCTTCATTTAAAACAATATCATTTCCATCGTAATTATTTATAATTCTAGGCTTAACATCCTTACCAGACATATCAGGACTGGTATCCATGTGTGCTATGAAACCAATGGTTGGCAGAACTTTTGTTGAGTTACTTGGTAATGTTGCCATCACATAGCCTTTTTCATCCAAGCTCACTTCTGAAAGGCCAATTCTCTCCAGCTCAGAAACCAATATTCTTGCAAATTCCATCTGATTTGGAGTACTTGGGACACTAACTGAACTTTCATCAGAAGTTGTTTCAATTTTTACATAATCTAAGAATCTCTTGACTAATTTTTCTCTCATTTTATCCCTCCTTGAGTATATTTTACACCTACTTTCATTTTTTGTGTTAAAAATGTCAAAAATACTTAAAAGCAAGTATAAAATTTAGATAAATGGGCATATAATAAAGAAAGAATAAAAAAAGAGGAGGGGGAGTATGACTGTAAGGATTATATGTGATAGTGCTTGTGATTTGCCAAAGGAAGTAATAAATGAGTATAATCTGCAAGTACTACCTATAAATGTTATAAATGGGAATAAGGAGTACAAGGATCAAGTTGATATAGATCCAAATGAAGTTTACCATAAAATGAGAGAAGGGGAGATTTTCAAGACTTCTCAGATAACACCAATTGTATTTGAGGAAGTCTTTGAAAAAATGGCAAAGGAAAAGGAAGATTGCATCTATATTGGGTTTTCCTCTGGACTTTCTGCCACATATCAATCTGCTCTACTGGCGAAAATGGCCATGGAGGACAAGTATGATGATTTTTCAATTGAGATTATTGACTCAAAGGCAGCATCTGGAGGTTATGGTCTAATCGTTTATGAAGTTGCTAAAGCTGCAAGTAAGGGTGAGTCTAAAGAGGATTTAGTTAAGCTAGCTAATGCATATGTAAAAGGTGTTGATCAGATATTTACTGTGGATGATATTGAATACTTATATAGGGGAGGAAGAGTATCCAGAACAAGTGCTATCTTAGGTGGTATGCTCAATATAAAACCTATTCTGGAGGTAAATGATGGGAAATTGGTACCAATAGAAAAGGTTAGAGGTAGGACAAAGGTATTTAAGAGGATGTTAGAACTAATTGAAGAAAGAAAGCTTGACTCTGATTTAGAAAATACAACTATAGTGATTACCCATGGAGATTATGTAGATGGTGCAAATAAGTTAAAAGATATGATTTATGAGAAGTATGGAACAAAAAACTTTATAATAAATTCAATAGGTGCAGCAATTGGAGCTCATTCAGGTCCTGGAACAATAGCACTATTCTTTATGAAACAAAAAATTTAACGATTTTTGGAGGGTAAGATGAAATGGATTAAAGTAATAATCGGATTCATTTTTATTGTGGTATTTAGCTTCGGAGCTTTTATTGGAATTATGACTTTTTTAGATGAAAAGCCTGATGAAGTTAAAAGTATTACTATTTTCAATAATCAGGTAAGAATAGTGCCTATAGATGAGGAATTGGTAATAACAACATACAATATTGGATATGCTGGATTGGGTAAGGAACAGGATTTTTTTGCAGATGGAGGTAATAGATCAAGAGCTTTCAGTGAAGAAGAAGTCATGACAAATCTTCAAGCAATCGTAGAGGTTCTAGATACTACAAACTCTAATTTCATGATCCTACAAGAGGTTGATAAAGACTCCAGTAGAAGCTTTAAGGTGAATCAAGTGGATTTCTTAAAAGGCCTTTACCCAAATTTTTCCCATTCCTATGGTAGAAACTATTATGTAAGATGGGTACCTGTGCCCTTATTAAATCCAATGGGCAAGGTTGAGTCGGGAGTAATGACTCTTTCAAAATACAATGCTCTTGAGGCAAATAGATTTCAGTTTCCAGGGGGAGAAAGATGGCCAGTTCAGATTTTTGAGTTGGATAGATGCTTTGTTGAAACAAGACTCAATACCACAGGGGGTAAGGAACTGGTAGTGATTAATCTACATCTCTCAGCATTTGATAAAGGAGGCTTAATTAGGGAGCAGCAATTGCAATACCTGAAGAATCATATATTAAGAGAGTATGAGAAGGGAAGCTATATAATAGCAGGGGGTGATTGGAATCACAATCTTCCTGGAAGTGACCCATCAAGATTTGAGACAACAGAGGAGTGGCCATTCTGGCTTAAGGATCTACCAGAGAGTTTCAAAATAGAGAGTTTTAGATGGGGGATTGATTCCAGTGTTCCCACAGTTAGAACCTTGGAGAAAGATTATGTTGAAGGTGAAAACTTCAGAGCTGTAATAGATGGATTTTTAGTATCAGACAACATCGAAATTCTTAAAGTACAGGGAATAGATACAGATTTTGATAATACGGATCATAATCCTGTGGTTATGAGGTTTAAATTACTAAGATAAGTTGAAAAGTCTGGTTTGTTTAAGCAAATCAGACTTTTAATTTAATCATAATAAGGGTGGAAATTAGCTATTTACCTGGAATGACAATATTCAGACAATTACATATATTAAAAACATATTGAATTTATAGTGAAAATAATATAAAATACAAGGTAATAACTATACCAGCAATATAGTGAACAACCAGTCGGCTAACAGGTCGACAAAAATCTTGAGAGGTAATCCAAGGATTACTTTAGAAAAATAAGGGGGAAAGACAAGAATGATGAAAAAAAGTATAGTTTTGTTATTGGCATTAACGATGGTTCTTTCATTATTAGCAGGATGTGCTAAACCAGCAGATCCAACACCAGCAGAGCCTTCAACACCAGTTACACCAGGTGAGCCTGTTGAAGAGCCAGTTGAGGAACCAAGTGGAACACTAGTAGTAGGAATTACTGAAGCATCAGGTAACTTTAACCCACTATATTATTCATCAGCATATGATGGATATGTAGTAGACTTAGTATTCGAAGCTCTTATTGCAAGAAACTTTGATGGAGAATTTGTAGAAGGTTATGCAGTAGCTGAATCATGGGAATACTCAAATGATGATAAGACAATAACTTTCAAAATGAAGCAAGATAAGAAATTCTCTGATGGAACACCTATGACTGCTCATGATGTTGTGTTCACATACCAAGTATTGGCAGACCCATCCTACACAGGTAGATATGGTGCAGCTGTTAAGGATATGCTAGGTTATGAAGAGTACTTCAACGGCGAAACTGAAGAGTTCGCAGGCGTTGTAGCACTAGATGACTACACAGTACAATTTAACTTTGTAGAGCCTCTAAGAGTTAACTTTACAAATGCTGGTTATGCAATACTTCCTAAGCATTACTATGGAGCAGACTTCTCCTATGGTAATACTGAAGGCGTTGCTAACATTACAGGAAGCCCAATAGGTTCTGGACCTTACAAAGTTGTAGAGTTTAGAGAAAAAGAATTTGTATACTTGACAAGAAATGACCAGTATACAGATGAAGGATTCATGGTTGAAGACCTTATTCTTAAGTTTGTTGACCAAACTACAGATATAATTGAGTTAACAACTGGTGGCGTAGATCTACTTGCTGGAGTTATAGATCCTGAAAAAATTCAAGACGCTAGAGCAGCTGGTATGGAAATTAACGAATATCCAAGAAGTGGTTACGGATATGTTAAGACTAATAATGAGTGGGGTCCAACTGCAGATGTAAAAGTTAGACAAGCTCTATATTATTCATTTAACAGAGATGAGTTCGTAAACAGCTTCTACTATGATGAAGAAACTGATACAGTTCTTGCATCAACACAAGCTCACCCATTCTCACAAATATCATGGGCACTTGATGATGCGTTTGTAGCTGGTTTGAACAACTACGATTACAACATCGATAGAGCTAAGGAATTACTTGATGAAGCTGGCTGGGTAGTTGGAGCAAATGGCAAGAGAGCAAAAGATGGCGTAGAAATGACACTTAATATCGCAGCGATGCCAGACCATGCAATCCTTGCAACCTTGATCCCGATGTGGGAAAGAGACTGGGGACAGCAATTAGGAATTACTCTAAATGTTGCATACCTTGAGTTTAACACAATTCTTGACTATGTAATCTACAACTCAGATGCAAATGTTCAAGAGTGGAGTTTATTCTTCCTAGCAACATCAATAACTACACCAGATCCACATACACTTTACACTTCTTTCCATTCTGATTACATCGGAAGTGGACAAGATAACACTAGTAGATACTCTAACCCAAGAGTTGATGAACTACTTGACTTAGGTAAGACTATTATGACAGAAGAAGAAGCAAGACCTGTTTACCAAGAAGTAGTAAAAATCCTGAATGAAGATGCAGTTATGATGCCTGTATATGCGAACACTTATTTCGATCTATACAATCCAAAGCTAACTAACTTCGTAACAAGCTCACTTTATAACTGGGTAGATGCGATGAGGGATGCTAAAGTAGTAGAATAAGAAATTCAATAAACTGATTGAAACTAAGAGGCAGGCTATTTTAAAAATAGGCTGCCTCTAAAGTTATAATTTATTGCATTAAAGCAAAGAGGAAGATGATAGCATAAGAGAAGGAGTGAAATAATGTTAAAATATATTGGTAAAAGGCTCCTCCATTTGATCCCAGTAATGATTATTATATCCATAGTAATCTTTGCCATTGTTGAGATGATGCCAGGAGACCCAGTAAACGCATACTTAGGTGTTGGATCTGGTACTACTCCAGAGCAGCAACAAAGGCTTAGAGAAGAACTTGGTCTTGATGAAGGACCGGTTGTAAGATACGGATTATGGTTAAAGAGGGTATTAACTGGTGATTTTGGACGATCCCTTAAATATAGAAGAGATGTTGTCGATGTTATTGGTCAATTTATATGGAATTCATTTAGATTAAATATTGTTGCAATGATATTAGCTTTTGCAATAGCAATACCAGTTGGTATACGATCGGCCGTCAAGAAATACGGCTTATTTGACAACTTCTGGACAGTATTTTCCCTTACTGGAGTATCAATGCCATCATTCTTTTTTGCGTTACTGCTCATATTCTTTATAGCAATACCGACTCCATGGATACCTTTAAATGGTATGAGAACAGCTATTATGGCTGCTAGAGGTTATCCATCAAGAATGGCAGAAATTATTGATATCGGTAAACATATGATACTACCTGTAACTGTTCTTACCATTTCAAGTCTTGCAAGTTTGACAAGATATGTAAGAAACTCTGTTATTGAGGTTATTAATCAGGATTACATAAGAACGGCTCGTTCAAAGGGTCTTTCAGAGAAGGTTGTTATTTACAAGCATGCATTTAGAAATGCATTACTTCCTATTGTAACCCTTCTAGGATTATATATACCTGGATTATTTGGCGGTTCTATTCTTCTTGAAACTGTATTTATATGGCCAGGAATTGGTAATATTTTATACACATCTATACTTGATCGTGATTACTCAATGGTAATGGCTGCGAATGTTTTCTATGCAGTATTAATGCTTGCAGGAAATCTTTTGGCAGACGTTTCATATGCACTAGTTGACCCAAGGGTCAAGGTTAAATAGGGGGGTGAAAATATGACTGAAAATAAAGCTGTAGATACTTCAATTAAGAAAAAGTCCATGGCCGTTGGACCATGGAGATTAGCTTGGGATAGATTTAGAAAGAATAAGGTAGCTGTTAGTGGAGCGGCAATATTTATTATTATCCTTCTTTTTGTTACTTTCGGGCCATTGTTTTCACCTTTTGAGATGTCTCAATTTGACCTAGCGGAGAAGAACCTAGCTCCTTCAGCAAAGCATTTACTTGGTACAGATGAGCAAGGCAGAGACGTACTTCTGAGATTGATGCTTGGGGGAAGAATATCCCTTAGAGTAGGTGTGATGGCTGCAGGAGTTACCATTATCCTTGGTTCAATTGTTGGTGGAATTGCAGGTTACTATGGTGGATGGGTTGATAACTTACTTATGAGATTTGCAGAGATTGTATACTCAATACCATTTACTCCTACTGTAATCTCCATATCAGCTGCACTGATGTTTAGGGTATCATCGGAAAATAAGATGTATCTGGTGATGTTCTTGATAGGTATATTAAGTTGGCCAAGCTTAGCTCGTATTATAAGAGGTCAGATACTTTCTTTAAGAGAACAAGAATTTATGCAAGCAACTGAAGCCCTTGGCTTATCAGACTTCTCAAGAATTGCAAGACACTTGTTACCAAATACACTTGCATATATTATTGTTAGTGCTACCCTTGGTATGGCAAGTGCAATTCTTACAGAAGCTGGATTGTCTTTCCTTGGTTTAGGTGTTACTCCTCCAACTCCAACATGGGGTAATATGGTTGAGAGAGCAAGAAATCAGAGAGTTTTCACTCGTTACCAGTGGATGTGGATGCCACCGGGAATTATGATTATGTTGACGGTTGTTAGTATTAATTTATTGGGTGAAGGTTTACGTGATGCCTTTGATCCAAAGGAAAGTAGGTAGAGACTATGAAAGAGATATTACGTGTTGAAGATTTAGCAACTTACTTTTTCACAGACAAAGGTACTGTAAAAGCGGTAGATGGAGTATCATATACATTAAATGAAGGTGAGATTCTTGGAATTGTTGGAGAATCTGGGTGTGGAAAGAGTATAAATGCCATGAGTATTCTTAACCTAATTGAAAAACCAGGTAAAATTGTAAGTGGATCAATTAAGTATAATGGAGAAGAAATGGTAGGTATTCCACTAAGCAAGATGAGGAAGTTTAGGGGAAATGAAATATCAATGATATTCCAAGAGCCAATGACTTCTCTTAATCCAGTATTTAAGATTGGAGACCAGATTATTGAGTCCCTTTTACTTCATAAAAAAATGAAAAAAGAGGAAGCGATGAGAAGAGCAGTGGAATTGCTGGAGTTAGTTGGAATTCCTAGAGCTGATAAGGTTGCAAAGGACTATCCTCATCAACTTTCAGGTGGAATGAGGCAGCGTGTTATGATTGCCATGGCACTTGCTTGTGATCCCAAGATTCTAATTGCAGATGAGCCTACAACAGCTCTTGATGTTACCATTCAAGCACAGATCCTAAAACTTATGAAGGATTTACAGGATAAGACCAATACTGCTATTATGTTAATAACTCATGATTTAGGTGTTGTAGCTCAGATGGCCCATAAGATAATTGTAATGTATTCTGGTAAGATTGTTGAAGCAGCACCAGCAATGGAGTTATTCCAGAATCCTAAACATCCTTATACTCAAGGCTTACTAGAGTCTATTCCAAGTCTTGATCAAGAAAAAGAGAGACTAAACAGTATAGAAGGTGTGGTTCCTAATCCATTTGAGCTACCTCAAGGATGCTATTTTGCTCCAAGATGTAAGTATGCTATGGATATTTGTAGGACTGAACATCCAGGAACTTATAAGATAAACGAAACTCACACTGCAAGCTGTTATCTTTATAAGGAATAGGAGAGAGATATGGAAAAGAATATGAAAAACGAAATCATACTAGAAGTTGATAAAATAAAAAAGTACTTTGAAGTTAAGAAAAGTTTCCTCGATAGTGGAAAGAGCTTTGTAAAAGCTGTTGATGATGTTTCATTTAAGCTACATAAGGGTGAAACTCTTGGCCTTGTAGGAGAATCTGGATGTGGGAAATCTACTTTAGGTAGAACCATTGTAAGATTATATCAGCCTACGGATGGTTCAATCATTTACAAAGGTGAGGACATAGCTAAGTTTAAAGGTCAGAAACTTAAAAATCTTAGAAAAGATATGCAGATAATTTTCCAGGATCCATACAGCTCACTAAATCCAAGAATGAATGTAAGCACCATAGTTGGAGAAGCAATGCTTGCCCATGGTATAGTGAAGAAGGGTAAAGAGTTCCAGGAGAAGGTTGTAGAAGTTATCGAAAGATGTGGTCTATCAGATTATCACATTTACAGATATCCCCATCAGTTCTCAGGGGGTCAGAGACAAAGAATTGGTATTGCAAGAGCACTTGCTCTAAATCCTGATTTTATTGTAGCTGATGAACCAGTATCAGCACTGGATGTATCTATCCAATCACAGATACTAAACCTGATGATGGATCTTCAGGAAGAGATGGGATTATCATATTTATTCATATCCCATGACCTTTCAGTTGTTAAGCATATCAGTGATAGAATCGGTGTAATGTACCTAGGTTCTATTGTTGAGTTAGCTAATAAGAAGGAATTATATGATGATCCACTTCATCCATATACTAGAGCATTATTATCAGCTATTCCTGTTGCAGATCCAACAAAGAAAAAAGAGATGCATGCAATAATTGGAGAAATTCCAAGCAATGTAAATACACCTCCTGGATGTAAGTTCCACACTAGATGTGTATATGCTAAGGATATTTGTAAGGAAGTAGTTCCAGAGTATAGAGAAGTTAAACCAGATCACTTTGTTACCTGTCACTTTGCTGGGGAAATATAGAGTGTTATAGAAAGGAAATTGCTGTGAAGATTAGAGATATTTTAAAAAAGAAAGATTTAAAAGACAATGCAGATGTTGAACTGGAAAAAGGTGACTTCTTGGCTATGATGATAGCATTAGCCTATTACATGGTTCCTGCATTACTTGGGATATTTCTTTTTATAGCATTGTTAGTTTGGGTTATATTTTAGGCAGAGAATCTCTCTGCCTTTCTTTTTTGCCGTTTCTTATGCCTTTCTTTTTTGCCGTTTCTTATTGACACAACTTAACCATAGACTTATAATACTCTAAAGAACGGAGGGTTAGGATGAAGAATATTGCAGCTTTTTTTGATATTGATGGTACTATATTTAGAAATTCTTTGATGATTGAGCACTTTAGAAAGCTGATTACCTTTGAACTTATAGATCCTGAGGTTTGGTATACAAAGGTAAAAAAAGCATATGATGAATGGGAAAGAAGATATGGTGATTTTGAAGAGTACCTTGAAATCCTTGCCGGGGTATATTTGCAGGAACTTAAAGGAGTAAGAAGAGATTACATTGAATTTGTGGCTAACCATGTTATTGATATTAACTGGGATATGGTATATAAGTATTCAAGAAATCAAATTGAATGGCATAAGAAAGAGGGACATAAAGTTTTTTTCATTTCAGGAAGTCCTGACTTTCTAGTTTCAAAAATGGCAGAGAAATATGGTGCCACAGAATATCGTGGAACAAGATATATGGTGGATAATGATAATAAGTTTACTGGTGAAATTATAAGAATGTGGGATTCTGAAAGCAAGAAAAGAGTACTGGATGAGCTTATTGCAAAATATGATGTGGATCTGGTAAAGAGTTATGCCTATGGAGATACAACTGGTGATCTTTCGATGCTAAGAAGAATGGGCAATCCTGTGGCAATAAATCCTAACAAAGAGTTGATTTTAGAAATAAAAGCGGATGAGTACTTATCTAAGAGAATTCAAATTATTGTTGAGAGAAAAAATGTAATATACAAATGTTCATCTGAAATTGATTTATTATAGGCTGGCAACAGCCTATTTTTTGTAACAGAATCGTAAATTATTAACACCATACATATAGTATAATCAACATAAGGGATAGTTAGTAAAAGAGGTGCTAATATGAAAAGATTTATGTATATAATATTAATAATTGCATTGGTGATTTTAAGTGCATGTAGTAGTCCTAAGATGCCAGCAGAATCACCAGAAATTGAGATTCAGGAGGAAAACCTCATAAAGGCTCATGATTTGATTCCATTTATTGAAAATACAACATTCGTGTATGAAGGTTATGGCAATGAGTATGCCAGCCAGGAACTATTCTTTGAGTATGTAGAAGGAAGTACTGCTCAGATAAAAGTAATGAATCCAGGAACAAACTCAGTTAGAATCCTGCAAAGAAGTACTGATCAGATAAAGGAAATATATTTTGAAGGTGAGTTTTATCATATTGAAGATATGAGAAATGTCAAGGCCATAAAGGATGTTATAATAATAAAAGACCCCATTGAAGTTGGAAACTCATGGATGGTTGAAAATTCCTATATTAGAGAAATTACCGGAGTAGGAGTTGATATAGAAACTCCATATGGAATAATCAGCGCAGTGGAGGTTACAACTACTCTAGATAATGGGACTAAACTTATCAATTATTACAAGGAAGGGATTGGACTTGTTGCAAGTATATATTCCTCAGATGAGATTGAAGTCAAGACACTGCTAAAGGATATAATTTATGGACCTATGCAAAGGAATATTAGAATCTTCTATCCTATAGACAGTGAGCAAATGAGAACTGTATTTACAAATTACACATTGGATTTTAGAACAAATGACAGACTTGAGGATATCTTTGAGGGGATATTCAAGGAACCAGTTAAAGAAGGACTTTTGGGATTGATTTCTTCTGATACAAATATCAATAGTATTAAATTTGATAGAAATACATGGAGGGTTGAAATAGACTTTTCAAAAGAATTAATCCCAGGCTGGAATGCTGGCTCAACATATGAGTTAGAACTGATAAAAAGCATTGTTAATACCCTTGGAGATTTCTTTGATACAGATAGTGTATATATAACAATTGAAGGAAAACCATTTGAATCAGGGCATATGGCATTGAGAGAAGGAGAGGAATTTACAGTGGATTTTCAGGGAATCGATGAATATTAATAGATAAACCTACACCCCATAGATTAGGATTTTAGCCAAATCTATGGGGTGTTATTTGATAGTTCATTTATAAATAGGGAGGGATTCATTTTCTTTGAATTATCATGTATAAACCATAGTAGTTTTAAACTTGATTTTGCTCTAGTCATTCCAACATAAAACACTCTTCTTTCCTCTTCAATTTCCTCCAAAAACCTTTCATTAGAACTTCTTGAGTCACTAAAAGATGGGAATTCTCCTTCTAGTAAGTCTATGATATAAACTAAATCAAATTCCATTCCCTTTGCCGAATGGATAGTAGAAAAAGTGATTTTAGAGTTTCTATTTGAACTGTTTTTAATCAACTCATGAATGTGATTTAGCCTGGTTTTAAAGTTATCAAGATCTTTTATACCTTTTCCTATTGTTATGTAACTACTTATTATGCTGTTTAAATAGCCATAGGAATAACCAAATTTAATACTATTGTCCTTTAGGTACAGATCATATCCCATAGTATCCAGAATATATCTAAACTTCTCATCTATGGAAAATCTTTTAAGTCTTCTATAGTCTAATTCAAGTTCTCCAATCTGTTTTTTATAAAACGGAGAAATACCAGGATATCTTAAAAGGCGTTGGAAGATGCTTAACTCCAAAAAATTATTTCCAGCCCATAAAACCATATCCTTCGATATATAACCCTTTGTTTTATAATACACTTGCATAAATGATTGGTAATCACTCTGATTACTAGAAAAGTTAATAAAAGCTATCAAATCCTTTAGTATCCAGTGATTAAAGATCTTAAGTTTTATATCTCTTGTGTTGAAATTTAAACCCTTTCTATCAAAGTAATCCATTAGACCAATAGATGAGAGGTTATTTCTATAAAGGACTGCAACACTTTTTCCTTTGTTCCTTATTATATCTTCAAGGATATATTCATACTGAGCAGTTTGATTTTTAAGCTTTACAACCTGTACAGGTTCAAAGGAAGGATTTGAAGTCCTGATGCTTTTGTTGAACCTTTTTGTGTTTTTTTGAATAAAACTGTTTGATGCAAGGACGATATTTCTTGAAGATCTATAATTATCAGACATATAATAGATTTTTGCTTTGTTGAACTCCTTATTGAAATTCAGAAGTTCCTGGGGATTTGCACCTCTAAAACCATAAATGGATTGATCATCATCTGCAACTACGAAAATATTATTCTTTGGTAAGGCTAGTAGTTTAATAATTTGGAATTGTAGTTTTGAGGTATCTTGCCCTTCATCTAGCTGGAAGTAATCATACATCCTTCTGTAGTGGTTAAGTAGATTACTGTTTTCTGTAAGAATCTTATACGTGAATGTAAGCATATCATCAAAGTCTAGCAATTGGTTTTCTCTTTTAAATTTCTCATATTCATTGTAAATATTTAAGAAATTATCAACTTCAATTCTAAAATCCATAATGTAGTTATTAATATCAAGCATCTTATTTTTTACATAGCCATAATGACTAAAGAAAGCTTCTAACTTATCTTCTGTTATTGAGTAGTTATTAATTTTTAAGAAAATATTTTTTATTATGGCATACTTGTTCACAGGTGAAGTATCATCTTCTATAAGAGTAAAATTTTCCTTTTTAGCTCTGTAATAATCTCTAATTATTGTGTAGCAAAATGCATGTATTGTCATAAACTGTGGAGAGGGTGGGGTGTTTGAGAATCTATCTTGGTATCGTCTTTTCATGTCATTGGCAGAGGACTTACTAAATGTTATGGATAAGATTCTTGATGGATCAACCATGTGCTTATTAATAAGATTATTGGTTCTATGGAGTAGAACTGTTGTCTTTCCTGATCCTGGGACTGCCAGCACCAATGCAGGTCCTTTAGTGTGTTCTAATGCTAGTCTTTGTTCTTTGCTAAGTTGCATGGTCTACCTCCTATTTTGATTCAATTTAATTCTACCATAGGAAATACTACATTAGAATGATTTTAAATATATTCTTTATTAAAGGGTAATTATGTAATATAATTGTCTTAGTTAAAATGAGGTGATTGCCATGAAAGACATATTAAAGAGATTTGATGATTATTTTATTCATTTGATCAATGCAAAAATCAAGAATAAATTTTTGGACAGACTAATGTACAGAATCACAGATTTAGGTGGAGCAGTTTTCACATCAATATTTGCATTGGGATTAGTATTAATTGGCAATTCCAGAGTTAAGCTTATAGGGATTGAGGCTATCCTGGCTTTGTTTTTTGGACAGATCTTTGTTCAGTCCTTAAAAAAACTAATGAGTAGAGAACGTCCATATAAAATACTGGAACATCTTCATACATTTGGCATAGAAATGAGGGATTACTCATTTCCATCAGGTCACACCACTGCAAGTTTTTCTCTGGCTACAACTATTGCACTGAATATGCCAAAGACTGCTATTTTTGTTTTAGTACTTGCTTTTATAATAGGAATGAGTAGAGTTTACCTTGGGGTTCATTACCCAACTGATGTTGCAGCGGGAATTTTAATTGGAGTATTTGCTAGTTTGGCTATATATCTGTATTTTCTTCATTATGTTGAGAGACTAGGGTCCCTTTTGGGTATAAGTTAATCATATTTAGGATTAAATGTCTAAAATTGAATTATTATAGATAATAATCTTTGAGGAGGGTAACCTATGAATATGATGAATTTTTTAAAAACAAGGAAGTCAACAAGGGAGTTTAAGCGGAAAAATGCAAATGATATTGACCTAAGAAAGATCAAGGATGTAATTGATGAGACAAACAGAGAACTGGAAAATATGAACATGTATGTTAAGCTGTTTGAGTATGGGCAAAGAATTTATGATAGTTTAAGGGGCGTAGGTGGATATTCAGGTGTAATGATAGATAGTCCACATTATATAGGGCTTGACTTAAAGGAAAAGAATAATGAAACAATATTGTATAGTGGATATTTTATGGAAAAGATAGTAACCCAATTAAATAATGCAGGACTGGGAACTTGTTGGGTAAGTTTAAATGATATTGAAGATGATAGAAAGGCAGTAATCTTTGGAGAAGATGCTAGAGGAGTAGACTATCTTCTAGCAATAGGTTATCCAAAGCCAAAAAACCCGTTTATTCACGAACCTTTTAGTGAGAGAATAGGTGTGGAAGAAATGGTATTTTCTAATAAATTAGGAGAACCCATATCAATGGATGAACTTGAAAAAAGAGGCTTGGGGGATTTGCTGTTCTATATTAGATTTGCACCTTCTACATTAAATAAACAACCTTGGAGATTCATAGTTTTTGATGATTCCATCGAACTTGCACTAGTAGAAGATAATGAAAAAGTTTGTTATGAGGATGCAGGTATAATCATGTACTACTTTGAAGAGTTAGCAAAATCTCAGGGCATGAATAATAAATGGGAATTAATGGATAAGGAAGAGACATACAAGGACAATAAGTATAGATTTATAGGAAAATATAAGCTTTAAAAAAGTAGAGGGCAACCTCTACTTTTTAAGTAAGGATACAGGTGAGATTATGAACAAATACAGAAATAACTATAGAGTACTAGCTGAAGAATTTTATTATAATGGGAAGCTTAATCTGGCAATTGACTTCTATAAAAGAGCTCTTAGCTACAGAGGTGATAAGGATGATACAAGCCTTATCCTGTTTAATCTAGGAGTAATCTATTGGGAGATGGATGACCTAAAAAAGGCTAGGTATTATTATAACAGGGTTATTGAGAATGATCCAGATTATAAGGATGCCTATTACCAGTTGGGGTTATTGTCAGAGGACATGGGAAATAAGCATAAGGCTATTACGTATTACAGAAAAGCTCTTAGAATTGATAAAAATGATGCTCCCTCCATATATAACTTAGCTGTTATTTATGATAGTATTGGAAGGGATTATCTATCTGAGAGTATGTATCTAAAGCTTCTAAAATTGGATCCTTGGAATAGCTATGCCCTTAATAATATTGGGTCTATATATGAATCTAGAGGTGAATATGATAAGGCTTTTAAATACTTATCTAAAAGCATAGAATTAAATGATGAATTTTATTTATCTCACTTTAATATGGGTGTTGTATTAAAAGCCATGGGAAGGGATAATGAAGCCATAAAGCACTATAATATATCAATGGAGTTAAAACCTGATTATGAATATACGTATTTGAATTTATCCGCATTATATATTGAAAAGACGGATTACTTAAAATCTATAGAAGTTCTCTCAAAGGGTATAAAAGAATGTAGTATCAATCATGATTTGTACTACAATAGAGCCTGTTCTTATGCTATACTGAAAAATAGAGATAAAGCTCTTAAAGATATAGAAAAGTGTTTAGCCCTTTCCCATAAACTCATAAGATGGGTAGATAGGGATAAGGATTTTGATGATTTAAGAGATGATATTGATTTTATTAATATATTGAATAACGCAAAGAATAAAGTAAGGAAGGAATTAGGTAATGATTATTATAAAGACACCAGATGAAATTGAAAAAATGAAAAAAGCTGGGGAGATTCTTGCTAATCTTCATAAGGAGATTGGTAAAATAATCAAGCCAGGTATCACAACCATGGAGATAGACAGATATGTTGAGGATTACTTAATAAGTAGAGGTGCTTATCCTGAGCAGAAAGGTTATCATGGATACCCATATGCCACCTGTGCTTCAATAAATGATGAGATATGCCATGGGTTCCCTAGGGAAGAAAAGCTTAGAGAAGGAGATATATTAGCCATAGATATGGTAGTAAGATTTGATGGATGGCTGGCGGATTCAGCATGGAGCTATGGTGTTGGAGAAATATCAGAAGATGCAAAAAAACTTCTGGATATAACTAGACAATCCCTATATTTGGGAATTGAACAAGCAGTGGTGGGCAATCGCCTTGGTGATATTGGAAATGCTATTCAGAAGCATGTTGAATCAAATGGATTCTCCGTGGTAAGAGATTTTGTTGGGCATGGGATTGGAAAAGATATGCATGAGGATCCACAAGTACCACATTATGGAAAAGCAGGTAGAGGAGTAAGGTTAGTTGAAGGAATGGTAATAACGATAGAACCTATGGTCAATGCAGGGGTTTATAACATGAAACTAGATGATAATAAGTGGACAGCAAGAACAACTGATGGAAAACTTTCTGCACAATATGAGCATACCATTGCAATAACAAAGGATGGACCGTTGATACTAACAGATCAAGGAGAGGAAAGGTAGGATTATCATGGCAAAGACATACACAAAAAAAGAGGAGATATTTAATGGGATTACCCATGGTGCTGGAGTTTTGTTCGGAATAATAGCCTTAATTGTGTTGTTGTTTAACTCAGTTAAATCTGGCAATATAACAGCCACAGTAGCTTTTAGCATATATGGAACGTGTATCATAATCATGTTTTTGTCTTCTACTTTGTACCATAGCTTTGCTAAGAAGAAAATCAAGGAAGTATTAAGGGTATTTGATCACTCATCCATATTTCTCTTTATTGCAGGAACCTATACTCCCATCGTACTTCTGACCCTTACTGGAACATTTAAGTGGATAATTCTAGTTGGGATTTGGACTATAGCCATTAGTGGTGTAGGATTTAAGATATTCACATTTGGAAAATTTGATCAATACAAAGCCTTATCACTTGTACTCTATATTGGTATGGGGTGGTTGGCTATAATACCTTTAAAAGCCATTATTAATGCAACTTCTTGGTCGTTCTTTTTATATATCTTAGCAGGAGGGCTACTTTATACTTTGGGAACTATTTTTTATGGTATAAAAAAGATCCCTTACAATCATGGGATATGGCATCTATTTGTACTTGCTGCAAGCATAACTCACTTTGTGGGAATAGCAATTTATTTGGCATGAATAAATATCAGATAAAAACTCCTTTTGAAAAGGGAGTTTTTTATTTGGGTATAATTTCTAAAAATTCAGTCAACCAAGAAATATGTAAAATTAGCCAAATCTCAATATTGAAGAAAGCCCATTATTTCAATGCAATGCGGTAGTAAGATTGTTTTCGAAATATTCTATCAGGTTGACAAAAGCGTTTTCATCAATGTATAATATTCTAGTATCGAAATATATTTAAGGAGGAATAGTATGGCAAAAAATAAGCAAGGAACACCAAAACAAAATGGTATTCTTAAAGGCATCGAGCGTGTAGGAAATGCAATGCCACACCCTGCAATGATATTCGTTATTCTTAGTGCTGCAGTAGTTGTTATTTCATTTATTGTTGCACAAATGGGAACAACTGTAACCTACTATGATGCAAGAGCAGGTGCTGAAGTTACTGTTTCAGCGGTTAACATGCTTTCAGCTGATGGACTTCGTTATATTTTCAATAATGCAACAAGAAACTTTACAGGATTTGCTCCATTGGGAACAGTTCTTGTAGCAATGCTTGGAGTTGGGGTAGCAGAATGGTCAGGTCTTATAAATACTTCATTAAAGAAGCTACTAACTAATGTACACCCAAGATTATTAACAGCAGTAGTAGTATTTGCAGGTATTATGTCAAATATTGCATCAGATGCTGGATATGTAGTAGTTATACCTTTGGGAGCAATAGTATTTGCAGGAGCAGGTAGACATCCAATTGCAGGTTTAGCTGCAGCTTTTGCAGGAGTTTCTGCAGGATTCTCTGCTAACTTATTACTAGGAACACTTGATCCTTTACTACAAGGTATTACAAATGAGGCATTAAGAAGTGCTGGACTTGATTACAGCATATTACCAACGGCTAATTATTACTTTATGATCGCATCCACATTCCTTTTAACTTTCTTAGGTACTTTTGTTACTGAAAAGATAGTTGAAAAGAATCTTGGAGCATATACTGGTGATTATATGCCAAGTAAAGAGTCAGTAACTGATCTTGAAAACAAAGGTCTAAGAAACGCAGGAATTTCTCTATTGATATTTGCAGCTGTAATGTTATTCCTAACAGTTCCAGCTAATGCAGTATTTAAAACAGCCAATGCAGCTGGAGAAATGACTATAAACGAATTCTTAAGTAATGGTTTGATTTTCATGATTCTTTTAGTATTCATGGTGCCTGGTTTCGTTTATGGTAAAACAGTAGGTAAGATTAAAAACAGCAATGATCTAGTTGAGTCAATGACAGATGCAATGAAGAGTATGGGAGGATACCTTGTACTAGCATTCTTTGCAGCTCAGTTCGTAGCATACTTTGGAAGAACGAACCTTGGTACTATTCTTTCAGTTAAGGGTGCAGATTTCCTTGAAAGCATAGGATTTACAGGACTTCCTCTAATTATTGGTTTTATATTGATATCAGCTTTCCTAAACCTATTTATGGGTTCAGCATCAGCTAAGTGGGCAATTATGGCTCCAGTATTCGTTCCAATGATGATGAGACTTGGATTAAGTCCAGAGTTAACTCAAGCAGCTTACAGAATCGGAGACTCAACAACTAACATTATTACACCGTTGATGAGCTACTTTGCAATGATAGTTGTATTTGCTAAGAAATATGATAAGGAAAGTGGTCTTGGTACTTTAATAGCTACAATGATTCCTTACTCATTGGTGTTCTTACTAGGATGGACAGTATTAATGGCTATTTGGTATTTCGCAGGATTACCACTTGGACCAGGAGCAGGTATTCACATTTAATAGAAAATATATAATGAGGCTTTTTAAAAGCCTCATTTTTTCAATAATTATTACTATTTTGGGTATTAAGGAATGGAAAGGGGAGTAAGCAATGATTAATGAGAAAAGACTTTTAGAAAGATTTTTAAAGTATGTACAAATTGATAGTCCCACAAAGGAAGAGCTTGAGTTTGCATTGGTTCTTAAGAAAGAATTGGAAGAGTTGGGACTGGAAGTTACAATGGATGACGCAGGTGAAAAAGTAGGAAGTAATTCTGGAAATGTAATAGCTAGACTTAAAGGAACCACAGGTGGAGAAGCAATTCTTTTCAGTTCCCATATGGATACTGTATCACCAAGTAGAGGGGTTAAGCCTGTAATTAAAGATGGTGTAATTTACAGTGATGGTACAACCATTCTAGGTGGGGATGATAAAGCAGGAATAGCAGCAGTAATGGAAGCACTTGAAACCATTAAAGAGAATGATATTCCCCATGGAACAATAGAAGTTGCATTTACAATATTTGAAGAAGGTGGGCTTTTCGGTGCTAAAAACTTAGATTATTCTAAGCTTGAGGCAAAAAAGGCCTTCGTTCTTGATAGTGGTGGAGATCCAGGGACTATTATAGTACAGGGACCAGCACAGAATAAAATAGACATTAAGTTTATTGGTAAAGAAGCTCACGCTGGTGTAGCACCAGAAACTGGAATCAGTGCAATTCAAATGGCTGGTGAAGCAATAAGCAATATGAAACTCTTAAGAATTGATGAAGAAACTACTGCAAATTTAGGGTCAATAGAAGGTGGGGGACCAACTAATATTGTAACTAAGGAGGTTATAATTCATGCAGAAGCAAGAAGCTTAAGCAATGAAAAACTGGCAGAGCAATCAAATCATATGAAGAAGTGTTGCGAAGAAGCAGCCCTTAAATTTGGAGGCAAAGCTGAAGTAAGCATTGAAAATGCCTATGGAGCATTTAAAATTGATGAAGATCACAGTTTGGTTAAGTCAGTTGAGGCTGTATGTGAAAAGCTAGGCTTTCCAACTAAGAAAATAGCTTCTGGTGGAGGAAGTGACACAAATATATTCAATGCCAATGGAGTGGAGGCAATAAACCTAGGGATTGGAGAAAGAAAACCTCATACACTTGAAGAGCATTTGCATATTGTGGATCTTGAGAATGCAAGTAAAATGGCCTTGGAGATTATGAAGCACTACGCTTAGTAGATTTATGGACAAAGGATTATCCTTTGTCCATTTTGTTATTGTTAATAGTTAGAAGGTAGTGTAAAATTATATCTTGATACTATTTACTTAAAGGAGCAGACATGAGACTAGAAGGTGATTTAACTCAAGGAAGTATTCTATCAACCTTGACGAAGCTTGCACTACCAATAATGGGAACATCTTTTATACAGATGGCATATAATTTAACAGATATTATGTGGTTGGGAAGACTTAGTACAGGGGCTGTTGCAGCAGCTGGTACAGGAGGATTCTTTCTTTGGTTTGGAGCGGGCTTAATAATGGTATCACAAATAGGTGTGGGTGTTAATGTAGCCCAGAACTATGGAAAAGGACAGTACAAGGAGGCCCAAAGATACATTGCATCTGGTTTTCAATTAGACATAGTTATAGCTTTAATATATGGATTTCTTCTATTTTACTTTAGAAAAGATATTATAGGATTCTTCAATTTAGATGATCTTAATGTGATTAAAATGGCCGAGTCATATCTTAGAATCATAGGAATGGGAATAATATTTCACTTTCTAAACCCAATATTTTCAACATCCTTAAATTCATCTGGAAATAGCATTACTCCTTTTAAGATAAATACATTGGGCTTGATTACCAATATGATATTGGACCCAATCTTAATTTTTGGAGTTGGTCCAATAAATGGTTTAGGTATAGAAGGAGCAGCATATGCCACAATATTCTCACAAAGTGTAGTTACCATACTATTTATTTACTTGGGTAAAAAAGCAAACCTTATATACTCCAATGTAAACATACTTCAGAAGATTGAATTTAAGAGAATTAGACACATTGTAAGCCTAGGATTACCTCCTTCCATGCAGACTGGAGCACATGCCTTAATTAGTATCATAATAACTAGGATTATCGCAAGATTTGGCCCAATACCCATAGCAGTACAAAGTATTGGATCCCAAATTGAGTCCATAACCTGGATGACAGCTGAAGGTTTTTCCGCCGCTATCTCAGCATTTGTTGGGCAGAATTACGGAGCTGGAAAAATAGATAGGGTTAAAGATGGTTATCACAAAGGAATTAGAGTATTAGGTGTTATAGGTATTTTTGCATCATTAGTACTATTTATTGGAGCTGAACCCATATTTAGAATTTTTACTCCCAATGATGAGATTGCTATAAAAGAAGGAATAGTATATCTGAGAATTCTAGCACTGTCTCAATTCTTTATGAGTATAGAAATAGGCACTGCTGGAGCATTTAACGGTTTGGGCAAAACAATCCCTCCAACGGTAGCGGGGATTAGCTTAAATACCCTTAGAATACCATTAGCATTGATACTTTCACAAGATGCTATGCTTGGGTTGTCAGGAATCTGGTGGTCTATATCTGGAACTGGAGTAATCAAAGGAATACTGATTTATTTCTGGTTTAGAATTGTCCTTGGAAAAGTAAATGAAGCATCCAAATGATGCTTCATTTAACACGTCTTTGAGATACTATATCCACACCGGAATTTAGTACATTTTCAATGATAATTTGGTCTTTACTTACTGGTGCAATTACCTGTGTGTTTTTAATGATTTCAATTACTTCATCGACCATATATATTGGAATAGGAGCAGTGGAGGTAACTGGTAATCTACCCATGGAACCATTTAATAGAATGCACCTTGCAGTTACTATAACACTGTCATCTGAAAATTGAGACTTTGCATAATCGATGCCTCTTCCACACTTGTTTCCTGTAATAGAAGCTTTTTGTGAATCTATTTCAATATTTAAATCACATTGGACACTACATATTTTGCATTGCATTTTTTTGATAATCAAAATTAACACCTCACAAAAGATTATAACATAACTGGAAAAATCAAAGAAGAGGGTATAATATATAATTAAGGGTAGAATTCAAATAATAGATTTGACTGGGGAGGTGCCTGCATGGATACGTTTGAGTTGTTTTTTCGATTGATTTTATCCGCAGTTATTGGTGGTGTTATTGGTATTGAAAGGGAAGCCAGCAACAGACCAGCTGGATTTAGAACCCATATACTAGTTAGCGTAGGTTCAACCTTGATAATGTTAGTTTCAATATATGGAGTCCCAGAGGGGGCAGATCCGGCAAGAATCGCAGCACAGGTTGTAAGTGGAGTTGGATTTTTAGGTGCTGGTACTATTCTTAGAACAGGGAGTCATATTAAAGGATTAACAACAGCAGCAAGTCTATGGGTCTGTGCAGGTATTGGATTAGCCATAGGGTCTGGATTTTATTTGGGAGGTATAATTACAGCTATAATTGTAATTTTATCATTGGTTGTACTGGGTAAATTTGAAAAGAACATTCTAAGGGGAGCTAATAAACTAATAATTGTTAATGGATTGGACAGAGCAGGTCTTATAGGGGATATTGGCACTCAATTGGGAAGGCATGGAATATCCATAAGGAATATAAATATAGAGGCTAAGAATGAGGATGCAGATGTAGGCCCTGAAATATTGGAAATAAAGTTTTATGTGAAGGTACCGATGAATTTGGATGATCATAGACTTTTTGATGACTTATATAGAATAAAAGACATTAAATCTATTGAGTTTGACAGTAAGTCTTTGAATAATAAATAGGAGGTTATTAAATGTTAAATCAATTAAACTTACCAATGGAAAATGAAGAAATAGTGATTATGACAACAAACTTTGGTGTTATAAAATTAAGGTTATTTCCAGAAGTAGCACCAAAAGCTGTTGAAAATTTTACCACTCACATTAAGAATGGGTACTACAATGGAATCAGCTTTCATAGAGTAATAAATGACTTTATGATTCAAGGTGGAGATCCAGAAGGTACTGGAAGAGGTGGGAAAAGTATTTGGGGTAAGTCCTTTAGCGATGAGTTCGACATGAATTATCGTAATTTCAGAGGAGCTCTTTCAATGGCAAACTCTGGACCGAACACTAACGGTAGTCAATTCTTTATAGTTCAAAAAAGAGAAGTAGAAAGTAATATATTAAAGCAGATGAAATCACTGGGAGATAAGAAAGGATATCCTGAAGATGTTGTAAAGGCTTATGGGGAAATGGGTGGCACTTATTGGTTGGACTTTAAACATACTGTATTTGGTCAGGTATTTGAGGGTATGGTAGTTGTGGATAAGATAGCAGAAGTAAAAGTTGATGGAAGTTCAAAGCCATTGGAGTCAGTTTTAATAGAAAAGATTGAGATTGCAAAGTACTAAGGTGAAGCTATGGAAAAACTAATATTAGATGAGATTAAGAAGGTTATTGCTGATTATGAGGCAAGAAGTGAAACCAGATCTCGGTGGAAGGAGCCTTTATTAGGATTTGCATCCTGTGAAGATGAAACTTTTGAATTGCTTAAGAAGGTTGCAAATCCTTTGCATCTTTCTCCATATGATATTAATAAGGAAGGGAAAACAGTTATTGCATATTTTTTACCTTTTGATGAAGAAATTCCAGAAAGTAATATTGAAGGTAGGATTGCTTCTTACAATTGGGCAGTAGCATATGTTGAGACAAACATATTGATTCAGCTTATCAATGATCACTTAATAAAATACCTACAGGATAAAGGATATAAAACAAAGAAATTACCTATTGAGCAGAATATGGACTATGAAAAACTAACAAGTGTTTGGTCCAACAGGCATGTTGCATACATCGCAGGACTTGGAAAGTTTGGAATAAACAATATGCTAATTACATCAAAGGGATGTTGTGGAAGACTGGGGAATGTTGTCACAAGCCTATATATTGAGCCAACCAAGAGGTCTGATACTGAAAATTGCTTAAACAAAGCAGGTTATAATTGTATCAGGTGCATTGATAGATGTGTAAATGGAGCATTGAAAATTGATGGGTTTGATAGGTATAAGTGCTTTGATATGTTAACTGAGAATGGTAATATTCATAAAGATGTTGGAAATGCCGAGGTATGCGGGAAGTGTTTGGTAGATTTGCCTTGTTCATTTAAAAATCCAGTTATTAAAAAGTCGAACTCTATTTAGAGGTCGACTTTTTAGTTTATAATTAATAAAATATTAATAAAAACTTAAAAAACATATTGAATATAGATAAAATAGGTGTTATATTAAGAATATATTAACAAAATATGAAGAAATAAAGGAGTGTAATAATGAAGAAATCAATTCTTGTACTACTTGCATTAACTTTAGTTTTATCTTTGGCAGCTTGTGGAGATTCAAATAGCTCTGATGCTCCAATAAATACAGCTAACTTTCCTGAAAAAAACATTGAAGTAATCGTTGCCTATAAGGCAGGAGGAGGAACAGACGTAGGAGCTAGAATTCTTGCTTCTGAAGCTGAGAAGTTAATTGGTAAACCTGTTGTAATAATCAACAGAGATGGCTCAGATGGAGAATTAGGATATACAGAGTTAGCAAAAGCTAGACCAGATGGATACACAATAGGATTCATTAATCTTCCAACATTCGTTAGTTTAACTTTAGAAAGAAATACTCAATATGCAATTGGTGATGTTGAACCAATATTAAACCATGTTTATGATGCAGGAGTTTTAGTAGTTCAAGGCAATTCTGATTTTGCGACAATAGAGGATTTTATAAACTTTGCAAAAGAAAACCCTGGTGACATAACTATTTCAAATAATGGAACAGGTGCTTCAAATCATATTGGTGCAGCACACTTTGAATATGAAGCTGGAATTGATGTTACTCATGTGCCATTTGGAGGATCAACAGATATGTTAGCAGCTCTTAGAGGTGGACATGTTACTGCATCTGTAGCTAAGATAAGTGAGGTAGCAGCTTTAGCTAATTCTGGAGATCTAAGAATATTAGCTTCCTTTACAGAAAACAGACTTGAAAACTTCAAGGATGTTCCTACATTGAAAGAAAAAGGATATGACATCCTATTTGGTTCAGCTAGAGCTTTAGTAGCACCAAAAGGAACACCGCAAGAAATAATTGACTATTTACACGACAACTTTAAGGCAGCAATGGAAACAGAATCTCACATGGAGAAAGCAAATAATGCTGATTTACCGATTATGTATATGAGCCCATCAGAATTAGGTGATTATATAGTTAATGAAGAAGCTTATTTAAAAGGAATTGGAGAATTTTTAGACTTAACAAACTAGGGAGTATTTAAGGGAATGGTTCATACTTTGGACCATTCCCTAATAATATAAATGGAGGTTTATGATGAGAAGGTTAGATTTGATTCTAAGCTTGGTTCTATTAGCAGTAGTGGGTGTTTTTTACTATTTAACTTTTCAATTACAACAAAATGCAATGATTTATCCTTTGTTCGTTATAACATTATTGTTCATTCTAACACTGATTCAGTTGTTTACTGCATACTTTAGAAAAACTGACGAAGAATCGAAAGCATTCAAAGACATTAAATGGAAGCAGTTAGGATTTGTATTAATTACCAGTGGAATTTATGTTGTACTTATTAATATTCTAGGTTATATTTCATCCACATTTATATATGTACTTGTCGTACTTATTGGCTTAAAAACTAGTAGGAAACTTAGTGTTTTAGTTAGTATTGGATTCGTAGTAGTGATGTATTTTCTATTCAAAGAGGCACTTAATGTACCCCTACCAAAAGGATTCTTAATTTAGAGAGGTGAAATTATGGATAACGTTTTATATGGCTTTATGGCCGCATTTCAAATTACAAACCTAATAGCTGCATTATTAAGTGTTGGGGTAGGAATTGTTGTTGGTTCATTACCTGGGTTATCAGCAGCAATGGGAGTTGCATTGCTTATTCCAATAACTTTTGGGATGCCTGCTGAAACTGCACTAATAGCCCTTGCAGGAGTTTATTGCGGTGCAATGTATGGGGGGTCAATTTCCGCTATATTACTTCATACACCAGGCACTTCATCTGCAGCAGCTACAGCAATTGATGGATATCCTATGACATTAAAAGGAGAAGCTGGTAAAGCTTTGGCTACAGCCACAATTGCTTCTTTTACAGGTGGTATGGTAAGTTCAGTGGCACTTTATACAATTTCTCCAATACTGGCGACTTTAGCATTAAAATTTGGGCCAGCAGAATATTTTTGGCTTTCCATTTTCGGATTAACTATCATAGCTGGGGTTAGCTCTAAATCAATGTTAAAAGGATTGATATCTGGTGCATTGGGCTTGGTGTTGTCAACTATAGGTATGGATCCCATGTTAGGTGTTCCAAGATTTATCTTTGGATCTAATGCTTTACTTAGAGGATTGCCTTTTACAGCTACACTGATTGGACTATTCTCCATGTCTCAAGTGTTATTGTTAGCTGAAAAGCACTTAAGAAAGGGAGTTCAGGCAAAAGAAGTTAAGGATAAGGTTCATATAGACAAAGACGAGTTAAAGAGAATAACTCCTGTGAGTTTATGGTCAGCTGCAATAGGTACTGTTGTAGGGATACTTCCAGGAGCAGGGGGTACAATCGCAAGTTTTATTGGATACAACGAATCAAAAAGATTTGTTAAGGATAAGTCTCTACATGGTACAGGAATAATTGAAGGAGTTGCTGGGCCTGAAGCTGCTAATAATGCTGTCACTGGAGGATCATTAATACCAACTCTAACTTTGGGTATTCCGGGAAATAGTGTTACTGCTATTCTTTTAGGAGGCTTAGTTATTCAGGGATTAAGGCCTGGTCCAGACTTATTTACTATACATGGTCAAACTACCTATACATTCTTTGCAGGATTTGTTGTGGTTAATATATTTATGCTTATGCTTGGATTATTCGCAGTAAGATATTTTGCAAAGGTTTCAAAAGTACAAGATAGCATATTGATACCTATAATCTTCACTCTATCAGTAATAGGTTCTTATGCTATTAGCAATAACTTTACAGATGTATATGTTATGTTCATATTTGGTATTATTGGTTATTTTGTTAAAAAGTTAAACTTAAATTCGGCGGCAATTGTTCTAGCATTAATACTTGGTCCAATTGGTGAAACTGGACTAAGAAGAACTTTGATTATGAATAAAGGGAACTACTTAGCTCTATTTAATAGTACAATTTCATGGGTTCTAATCAGTATAGCAGTACTGTCTTTATTAACACCAGCTATTATGGCAATATTCAACAAAAGAAAAGGTAAAATAGAAAACGGAGACTAATGGGATGATATCAGGAATGGAAATAATTATACGATTAATTTTATCTGCAATACTAGGTGGATTAATTGGAATAGAAAGAGAAGTTAATAATAGGCCAGCAGGGTTAAGAACTCATGTCCTTGTTACTGTTGGGTCTGCTCTGATAATGCTTATTTCCATTGATGGATTCTCAGATGCAATAAATAGAACTGGGGATCCAGCCAGACTAGCTGCTCAAGTGGTAAGTGGTATTGGATTTCTAGGTGCTGGAACAATAATGAGAAATGGCAATAGTATAAATGGACTAACCACAGCTGCCAGTTTATGGGTATCAGCGGGTATTGGGTTGGCGATTGGTTCGGGTTATTACATGGGCGCAATAGTTACTGGAATAATTGTTATGATAACCCTAATGACTTTGGGAACACTTGAGAAAAAAATATTAACTAAAAGTTATAGAGTAATCGAAGTAATAGTTACAGATAAACCAGGAATTATTGGGCAAATTGGAACAGTAATGGGAGAACATAAAATATCCATTAGAGATATATCAGTAGCTAGTCATGAAGGTGACCCTCAGCAAATGGAAGCAAAGTTTATGGTAAAAACCACACCATCATTTGTTGTTAACTCTTTTTATAGGGATATATATGATATAGATGGGGTTATCAATGTAACATGTTCAGGATAATTAAGGAAAAAGCATGTATGGATTCTTCTGTATATGCTTTTTGTTTTCCTAAGATAGTTTGTGATTAAAAATATCCTTCAAACACTTTGTTAAATGATATATAATTAAGTAGGGTGGTGATAGTATGAGTGTTAGTAAAATATTGGTTGTAGATGATGAAAAGAATATTGTTGAGTTACTAAGGATAAACCTTGAAAGGTTTGGTTATGAAGTAATTTCTGCTTATACTGGTATGGAGGCAATAACACTAATATCCTTAGAAAAGCCAGATCTTATACTATTGGACATTATGCTGCCAGATAGTGATGGGATAAAGATATGTTCAATGATAAGAAGTAATGAAAGAACAATGAATATCCCAATTATAATGGTTTCAGCCAAAAGTGAGGAAGAGGATAAAATTGAGGGTTTAAGAGCTGGAGCAGATGATTATATAACTAAACCCTTTAGTGTTAAAGAAATAGATGCAAGAATTCAAAGTGTGTTAAGAAGAAGCAATAAAGGGAATTTGGATATTGATCAACCAGAAGTATTAGGGAATAATGATTTAGTTATAAATAAGGAGAAATATGAAGTCTTAAAGGGTCAAAACAAGATAGATTTGACTCTTAGTGAATTTAAACTGCTAAGTAAGATTTTTGAAAATCCAAATAAAGTATACACACGAGAAGAGTTAATAGATGTGATTTCATCAGACAAGGAAAAAGCAGATATAAGAACCATCGATGTTCATATTAGAAATATAAGAAAAAAGATAGAAAGTGAAAACGATGAATTTATAGAAACCGTAAGGGGAATAGGATATAGGGTTAAATAGATATGCGAAGAAAGATATTGCTTAATTATATATTAATACTTATTATCAGCTCTTTTCTAACAGGTTATATTGCATATTACACAATAAAGGTAAACCACTTACAGAGTAAGGAAGAGAAGTATGTTTCGAATCTTAAGTTAATTGAAAGTTCCATTCTTGAAAATAAGGATTCTACCTTTAACTTCTTCAGAATGGCTCAAGTTTTCTCTGACTTAACCTCATCTAGGGTTACGTTTATAAGCAGTGAAGGATATCCTGTGGCTGATTCAGATAATAACAGTATAATTTTTGATGATATGTCAAGTTCACAAGGCATAGAAAATGCTTTAAAAGGTGAATCTAAAATTTACAATGAATTTAGCAGAGAGATGGGTAAAAACTATTATTACTATTCATCCTTATTGAGGATAAACGATAGTAATAGCATCATAATTAGAATTGGAGAGACAATCGATAGCACTGATAGACTCATAGACAATTTTCTTTTGTACTTAATGACAGCAATTTTAGCAAGTTTATTGATTGCATCAATTTTATCTTTTATAACTGTGGAGAATCTGGTTAGGCCTCTTAGAAAACTGACTATGACTTCAAAGCTAGTTGCTGCTGGAGATTTTTCTCAATTGGTTGACATAGACTCAGATGATGAAATAGGGGAGCTAACAGCTAGTTTTAATACCATGACACAAGAGTTGAACAATTACGTATCATCAATAAATGAAGTTGAGAGAATGAGAAAGGATTTTGTCGCAAATATTTCACATGAGTTAAGAACACCACTAACTTCCATACTGGGATTTGTTGAAACTTTAAGATTAGAATACCTGGATTATGATACAAAGAATAAGTCTTTGAATATTATTGAAACTGAAAGCATAAGATTACGTGAAATGATCAATAAACTACTGATATTATCAAAAGTTGAAAGCATGAGAGATGAAAAAGTGTTATCAGAGTTGGATATTAAAAAAATTATTTCTGAAGTACTTGATGTATTAAGTCAGAAGATAATTGAAAAAGAAATAACAGTTCATGTAAAGTATGAAAGTATGGAATACTCAGTAAAAAGTGATGAAGGCTTAATTAAGTTAATATTGATAAACCTAATCGAGAACAGTATAAAATATAATTTCACTAATGGACAGATATGGGTTATTGTTCAGGAAGACAATAAGAGCATAAGAATTATCGTAAAGGATACAGGAGTAGGAATACCAGAAGATAAATTAGACAAAGTATTTGAAAGGTTCTATAGAGTAGACAGCTCAAGGAGTATTACAAATGGATCAGGGTTAGGTTTGGCAATCACCAAACATGTAGTTTCAGGTCTTGGAGGAACAATCGAAGTAGAGTCATCTCAAGGGAAAGGTACAGTATTTAGTGTTATATTTCCAAAAGATTATTCATAAAACTCCTAATTTAATGATGTTCATGGTATAATAAAAAAGTCATTAGTAAGGAGGGTTATTATGCATCAGTATAAGGGAAAATTAATTATTCATACGGGATCAATGTTTTCAGGAAAAACATCAAGTCTAGAGAAAGATGTTAAGCGATTTAGAATAGCTGGTTATAACACACTTGCTTTCAAACCATCGGTAGATACTAGATACTCTACTTCTGAAATAATATCTCACGACCAGACTTCCTTGGAAGCATTATTAGTTGAAGATATATCGAAAATTATGGAACACTGTGAGAAATCAAACCCTAAGGTTGTGGCAATAGATGAGGTACAATTTTTAGGTGGAGAGATAGATGAAATTATAAACGGCATCAACCAACTTCTGGAGAAGGACATAACAGTTATTGTGGCAGGTCTTGATATCGATTTTAGCGGGAAGGCATTTGAAATTTTAAAAGAATTAATGCCTATAGCTGACTATTTAACAAAACACCACGCGGTATGTGTGAAATGTGGTACTGATGCGTGGGTTAGCCATAGAAAGACTAAGGCTCAAGAAAGGGTAGTAATAGGGGCCACTAAAGAGTATGAGCCACTATGCAGATCTTGTTATGTGAAGGAAAAGAAGGAAGAATCTAAGATTGTTAATAAAAATCAAGTTACTTTCATAGAATAAGAACCGGTAAAAACCGGTTCTTATTCTATGTTTATATTCCCTGAAGATGTTGACATTTGTATTAAATATGTGCTCGTTAAACTAGTAACCTCAAGGTTATTGCCAGGGACGGAAGATCCCTCATAAACAACTCTTCCACTGGAAGTTCTAGCTGAAATATTCCCCATATATTCTTTGATATTCAATATGTTAATATTACCAGAACTACTATTAATCTTAATTTTTTCAGATTCATTTGTTAATGATAAAGTAACATCTCCAGAACTGCTATTAATATCAGCACTTCCAGAATGTGGTTTTATTGTTACATTTCCAGAAGATGATTTAATATTAAAACTGCTGGTTATGGTGTTATTGGATATAAAGCTACCGGAACTTGATTCAAACTTAATTTTATCAGCATAAATATCATTTACTTTTAAATCACCGGATGATGATTCAAATTGAATATTTTTGATAATATTATCAGGGATGTATAATTCTAGTTTTAAATTTGAGTTGGCAACTGTAATACTTCCAGTATTTGGGGTGTTTGTTATCTGGAGAGTATTACCAACTACTCTATAATCAAATTCAAATTTTTTGTTCGAAGCATACTTGCCATTTAATACAATACTTATTTTTTCATCCTCACCTTTGTATATATAAGTGTCTACAAATATGGTATCTATTTTAAGCTCTTCTATTCCTTCTGCTGAGAATTCCTTCTTTAAATCTTCTGTATAGGTAGTTCCAGAGCTTCCAATATTAATATTTCTGAATAATTCATCTAAGCTATTAATACCAATTGTTGTCTTGGTATCCCCATCTTCAACAACGATACCTCTCCATGATATTGATACAAAAGTATCGCCGTCTTTTACTCTAATACCTTCAGAATCAATTTTTACTAAATTATCCTTTTCGGATATAATTATTGAGTTACCTACTAAATAATCATCCAACCTAAAGTTATCTATATAATATAGAGAGTAGAATCCAATGCCAAAAGAGATTAACATTACTCCCAAAAGGATAAGACTAATTCGTTTAAAATCCATAAATTAACCTCCTAACTGTAAACCAGTTTTTTATTCCACTGTATATAAAGAACACATAGCTTATAAAGCAACTTGGATAGAATTATTCCAAGTATTACCACTAGGAATCCCATGGCAATAAGGCCAATGCCAAAGGCAGTGGATGTTACTACACCAGGAATGTAAGTAGAAAGAACAAAATTCACAGGTAATCTAAGTAGTAAGCCAAATCCTCCTATGGCTATACCAAAACCAGCTGCATAGAAACCAATTAGTATTCCCACTAAGCCCATAAATGGCCCAAATACAAATATGACATTTAAAACTATTAATAGAATAAGAATAATTGCATTTGGACTTCTATTAGTCTGTGTATTAGCCTTTGCATCATTCTTAGTGGAGAAATCATAGGTTGATCGTATGCTTTCTGCAACCTCCCTTGGATCTCCCAATTCCTTTGATATTTCATCTTCAGTTTTTCCTTTTTCTTTTCCAATAATAAAGTGTTCTTCATAATCTAGTAAGATTTCCCTAACTTCACTTTCCGGTAAATAATGAAGATAGGACTTCAATTTATTTAGATACTCAGCTTTTGTCATCGAAATCACCCCTTAATAAATCATTAACTCCATCTACAAAACTTTCCCACTCAATTTCTAACTCATCTAAGGCTTCTCTCCCTTTTTTTGAAAGCTTATAGTACTTTCTAGGAGGACCTTCCTGGGATTCTTCCAAGTAAGTGGTAACATAACCATCACTTCTGAAGCGCCTTAAAAGAGGATATATGGTTCCTTCTGAAATTTCTATAAACCTTGATATATTTTCAACCAATTCATACCCATAATAATCTCTTCTACTTAATAAACTTAAAACACATAGCTCAAGAACGCCCTTTTTAAATTGAATATTCATAGGTAACCTCCTTTCCTCAAGTATAATATATCACATACTACCTTATAACGCAAGGTACTAAAATAAAAAAATAGAAGATTTTTTATCTTCTATTCTGAATTATTCAAAACTCAATCCTTCTCTATGAAGACCAACACTTAAGATGATCCCTATTGATACTAAGTTGATAAGCTGGAACGTACCTCCATAACTCATAAATGGAAGGGGTATTCCTGTTATTGGCATTAATCCAATTGTCATCCCTATATTTTCCCAAATATGAAACAAAAACATAGCTGCCAGACCAACGGACATGAATGAACCAAATTTATCCTGACTATTTCTTGCAATCCTTATCATTCTACTTATAAGTATAAAATAAAGAAGTATCAATATGCTACCACCTATAAAACCTAATTCCTCAACTAATACTGCGAATATGAAATCTGTTTGTTTTTCAGGAATATAATTAAACTGGGTCTGGGTTCCCTCTAAAAAACCTCTTCCAAACAATTTGCCACTACCTATTGCAATTCTTCCCTGTAATGCTTGAAAACCTGTATTTGAGGTATCCCTTTCTGGATCTAGAAAATTAAATATTCTATCCTTTTGAAACTGATCAAGTCTCATCCATATAACAGGTAGACTTAGGACGCCAATGGTCAAAGCTATTAATATATATTTCCATTTTACTCCTGCAACAAATAACATTGCAGCAATAAAGAATATAAAGACCATTGCAGTTCCAGCATCAGGCTGTAGAAGTATCAGTACAACTGGTACAAAAGCAAGAATAAGTGTTTTAAGTAATACGAAGGGAGAGTTAATATCATCCTTGTGCTTATCCATATACTTAGCTAATGAAATTATCAGCCCGATTTTCACAAACTCGGCTGGTTGAAAACCAAATCCTCCAATATATAACCAAGATCTTGCACCCCACTGATCCTCTCCTACTCCAAGGACTAAAACAGCAATCAAAAGACCTACAGATAAAAGATAGATTGGGATATAGAGCTTTCCTAAGAATTGAAAATCAAAAAACACCAAGACAAATATAGCCACAAGACCTATTAAGGTTGATATTCCTTGAGTTCTTACGAATCTTAAATTATCCATATTGTATGTGGCACTATAGATAATTGCAAGACCATAAACACTTAATAGTATAGCTGTTATCAACAATATAAAATCAAATTTCTTAAACGATTTCTTTCTTAAATTAAACATACCAATTCTCCTTTACATCATTGACTATTATAACATATTATATAAAGTATAAGTAGAAGAAAAAAGAGCAATATTAATTTTGGGAGGATCCCATGGATAAATCAACCTTACTCAAATACTCAAAGGAAGTTGGAATAGATTTAGTATCTGTTACTGACTCAAAACCTTTAGATAGAATAGAAGATTATTTAATATATAGAAAAGAAAGTGGAATTATTACTGAGTTTGAGGAATCGCAGATAAAAAAAAGAATTGATCCCAGAGAGATTATGGAAAACTGTAAAAGTGTAATTGTTGTAGGTATAAGCTACAATGTTGATTATTGTAGAGATAGTACAGTAAAAGTCAAAGGATCCTTATCAAAGTCTTCTTGGGGTGAAGACTACCATAGGGTTTTAATGAGGAAAATGGAAGGATTAGTAGAGAGAATATCCCAGGATGAAGAGATGAATTACTTAATTTTTTCAGATACTGGACCCTTAGTGGATAGGGAATTGGCCTTTAAGTCAGGGATTGGATATTATGGTAAAAATTGTAGCATTATAAGTGATAGACTGGGTTCATTTATATTTCTTGGATACATACTCACTGATATTTATATACAAAGAGATACTGGAAATTTAATTAGTAAGTGTGGTGAATGCAGATTATGTATTGATGCATGTCCGACAGGTGCATTAACGGAGTATAAGTTAGATGCAAAAAAATGCATATCATATCTAACCCAGACAAAAGATACTATTTCTGAGGAACTAGCTGGGAAAATGGGTATAAAAATATATGGATGCGACACATGCCAAATGGTTTGTCCTAAAAATAAAGGAGTTGAAAAAAACTTAAACTCTCAGTTTCTGCCTGTAAAAACTGGTGGGGTTATTGATATCGAAGAACTGATACTCATGTCAAAGAGTGAGTTTAGGCTCAAGTATGGATCCATGTCTGGTAGTTGGAGAGGAAAGACTATCCTAATAAGGAATTCCTTGATAGCATTAATAAACATGAATCAGAAGGAACATCATTATTTGATCCAGGAGGTTAAGAAGAAAAGAATACCTTTATTAGAAGAGTATGTTAAAAGGTGGGAAAACAGACTAAGAAAAAGAAATTCTTCACTAAATGACTAGATATGTTATAATTGTTGGGAAACTAAATAGATTAAGTTTAAGAAGGAGGAGTTTTAGTGAGTAATGTACATGAACTAAAATTTTTAAAAGAAAAAATACAAGAATTAAAGGATCAAGGAGTATATAGAAAATTACCTGTACTTGAATCAGCCAGTGGAGCAGAAGTATTGTTAAATGGTAAAAGGGTTATTAACCTTTCTTCAAATAACTATCTAGGTTTTGCAAATCACCCAAGGTTAAAAAGTGCAGCTATTAAAGCTATCGAGGAGTATGGGGTTGGTTCTGGAGCTGTTAGAACAATTATTGGAAACATGAAGCTTCATGAAGATTTGGAAACGGTACTTGCCAAGTTCAAGAGGGAAGAAGCGGCTTTTGTTTATCAGTCAGGATTTAACTGTAATGCAGGTACTATACAAGCAATTACTGAAGCAGGAGATATTATTATTTCTGATGAGTTAAACCATGCATCTATTATAGATGGAACTAGACTTTCCAAGGCGGCAAGGGGAATTTATAAACACTCAGATATGGATAGTCTTGAGGCTATTCTAAAGGAGAGCAGGGAAAAGTACAGGAATATTTTAATCATAACTGATGGAGTATTCAGTATGGATGGAGACATAGCAAAACTTCCTGAGATTGTTCAGTTGGCTGAAAAGTATGAGGCAATGACTTATGTAGACGATGCCCATGGATCAGGAGTTCTAGGTGAAAGTGGGAGAGGTACAGTAGATCATTTTGGATTACACGGAAGAATTGACTTTACCATCGGAACCCTTTCAAAAGCCATAGGAGTTGTTGGAGGTTATGTAGCTGGTTCCAACACCATGTATGAGTGGTTAAATCATAGAGCAAGACCAGTTTTATTCTCAACATCATTACCACCAGCTGCTGTGGGTGCAATAACTGAAGCAATAAATATGCTGATGGAATCAACGGAGTATACAGATAGACTATGGGAGAATGCAAAGTACTTTAAATCAAAAATGGGAACATTAGGCTTTGATATAGGTAATAGTGAAACACCAATAACACCAGTTATTATTGGTGATGAAGCTAAGACTATGGAATTTAGCAAGAGACTATTGGAAAAAGGTGTGTTTGTTTCAGGAATTGTATTTCCTACAGTTCCTAAGGGAACAGGAAGATTAAGATGCATGGTAACTGCAGGGCATAGCAAAGAACAATTAGATGAAGCAGTTGAAGCATTTAAAAAAGTTGGAGAAGAAATGGGAATTCTATAAGATGCAGAGGGGAAACCCTCTGCCATTTTTGAATATAATAAGGAGGGTTTTAGTTGATAGTAGGGACATGCTTAATTGAAGTTCATATATTTGAATCTAACTCTTTGAAAGAAAAAAGGCATGTAATAAAAAGCCTAGTGGGAAGGTTGCAATCAAGATTTAATATCTCCATAGCGGAAGTGGATAAATTTGAAAGCTGGAACTCTTCAATAATAGGTTTTTCCTGTGTATCAAATACTACAAATCACGTTCAAAGTACCATAAGTAATGTTATTAAGTTCGTTGATGGGGACAATAGACTTGAAATAATCAGTCAAAATATTGAGATTTTTTAGGAGCAATAATGAAGAAGAAACTTACTAAACTTGAAAAATTAAAGATAATAGATATACTAGAAGAAACTTATCCGGATGCAAGAGCGGAACTAGATTTCACAAATCCTTTTGAGTTGTTAATTGCAACCATATTATCTGCTCAATGTACGGATGTTAGGGTTAACAAAACTACAGAAATACTTTTTAATGAGCTAAAAACTCCAGAGGACTACGTAAATCTTGGGAAGGTAGAGTTAGAGAAAAAAATAAAAAGTTGTGGGCTATCCAATAGCAAAAGCAATAATATTGTAGAAACATGCAAGTTATTGATTGAAAAATTTAATAGCAACATTCCACATACTATCGAAGAATTAATGACACTCCCAGGTGTGGGGAAAAAGACAGCTAATGTAGTTGTTAGCAATGCATTTGGAACTCCTGCAATAGCAGTGGATACCCATGTATTTAGAGTATCAAACAGGATTGGATTAGCCAATAGTAAAACTGTTGAGAATACAGAAAAAGATTTACAAAAAGCAATACCAGAGGATAAATGGACAAAAGCCCATCATATGATAATCTTCCATGGACGAAGAATATGTAAGGCGAGGAATCCTATGTGTGAAGTATGCGCTTTGAGAGATTGCTGTCTATATTATAGAAACGAGGATAAGAAATGAAAAGAGCAATTATAATTTTTATAGTGTTATTAATAGTTGCTGCTGGTACAATCTTTGGAGGGTATCGGTATTTGGATAATTACATCAACAAGGATGAATTCTATCCAGGGATAGTAATTGAAGGAATAGATATGAGTGGATTGACCCTAGCTGAAGGCATAGACAGGCTAACTCAGTCAAAGAAAAGCGAATTGGAAAATAGAATAGAGATCAGTACAAAGGAGTTCTATGCAAACAAGTACTACATCAATTACGGTGACCTTGGTTATACCTATAATATTCAGGAAGTAGCCACAGAAGCATTTCATATAGGAAGAGAAGGCAATGTCTTGGAAAGATATAGGAGAGTGAAGGAACTGGAAGCAAATATGATGAGTTTTCATCTTACTTCAACTCATGATCTGACTAGGGCGAAGGAAGTATTTGCACAAATTGCAGAGGATATTAATATTGACCTGATAGACTCAACTTTTGATTTCAATGAGGGTGATATAATTATTACTAAAGATCGTCAAGGTAGAAGAGTTAATGTAGATAAAATGTATAAAGATTTAGAGGCAGGTTTCCCAGGCATAGAGAAAATCCAAATCTCTGTTGAATACATTTCACCAGAATTTACTGAAGACTATTATGGGAAAATAAATGGAATAATCGGTGGTTTTTCAACTAACTTCTATGGCAGTGCTCCTGGCAGAATCCACAATATAAAACTTTCTGCATCGTCATTTAAAGGGATGTTAGTATTACCAGGAGAAGTAGTTTCATATAATGAAACTACTGGCCCAAGACAGGAAAGATTTGGTTATCAAGAAGCCCCGGTTATACTAAATGGAGAACTAACACCTGGAATGGGTGGCGGAGTTTGTCAGACATCAACGACTCTATACAATGCTCTGCTATTGGCTGATCTGGAAATAGTAGAAAGACATCCTCACTCAATATCACCAACATATGTGCCAAGGGGAACAGATGGGGCAGTTGCAACTGGGTATCTAGATTTAAGGTTTAGAAACAACTTTGATCATCCTATCTATATCGACTCTTATGTGATTGGAAATAATGTATTCTTCAATATATATGGAGATTTAAAATCCAGGGATTATAGTGTTAGGATAGAAACTCAACTTCTTGAAACAATACCCTATAAGGTAAGGGAAGTACTAGATGAGACCCTGAAACCTGGAGAAAGAGTATTGGTTCAGGATGGTAGGACTGGATATAAAGTGAACACATATAAGTCAATAATAAGGGATGATCAAGTGGTTAGCAGGGATAGAATATCCTATGACTACTATAGAGAAAGAGACTATATTTACAAAGTAGGCCCAAAACTTCAAATCATAGAAGATATAGATGAAGAAGTAACCTTGCCATAAAGTGAACAATCTGATATGATTAACTAGAACTTAATATTTTCATAGGTATCTCAAGGAGATTTAAAAGGGAAAGTGGTTAAAATCCACTACAGCCCCCGCTACTGTAAGCATAGACGAAATCAGCAATTGCCACTGGAATTCTGGGAAGGCGCTGAAATTAGGATGAAATGTAAGTCAGGATATCTGCCCATGAAAAGTGATTGTAATATATCCTCGGAGGGAGGGATGTTTAACTGTGTATTTATGCCTATCCTTCAGATAGGCTTTTTTATTTCAAATTTTAGGAGGATTAAAATGAAAAAAAGAGTTATATTAGGCTTTATGGCTTTGATGCTTATTGTTGTATTATTTGCAGGATGTGGTAATAAAGCTGTGGATAATGATCCAATCAATGAGGAACCAGTTAATGAGGAAGTTGAAAGTTTAGTTCTAGAAGCAACAGATGATTTCGGAAAGACTGTTAGTTTTGAAACAGCACCACATAGGATTATTTCCCTTGCACCTAGCCATACTGAAATATTATTTGCATTGGGAATTGGTGATAGAGTCATAGGTGTCACTGCATTTGATGATTACCCTGAAGAAGTACTAAATATTGAAGTTATAGGAGATTTTAACGGTATTAATCTTGAGAGAATAATCGAACTTGAACCTAATCTGGTTATTAACTACGGGGAAGGAAATCAAGAGGAAAATCAAAGATTGGAAGAAGCAGGAATTAAAGTAGTAGGATTTCTTCCAGAAAGTATAGAACAGATATACTCAACCATTGAAAGAATAGGTGCACTAACAGGTGTTGATGAAAGTGCTCAGCAACTAGTAAATAATCTTTCCATAAGGGAGGAGGCTGCACTATCAAAGGTTAAGGATGCACAAAAGGTATCAGTATTCTATGAAATTTGGCATGAACCTCTTATGGCTGCAGGACCAGGCTCATTCCTTGACCAACTTATAAATTTAGCTGGGGGAGAGAATATAGCCTTTGATGCTGATAGTCCATATCCAAACTATGACATGGAGCAATTGGTAGAGAGAAATCCTAAGGTTTACTTAACTTCAAATGATTTCCCCGAAAAGACTGTTGAATCAATTAAAACAAGAAGTGGGTACGAGAATTTAGATGCAGTGGTAAATGATAGAGTATATATTCTTGATGGAAACATAATGTCTAGACCTGGACCAAGAATTATAGATGCTTTAGAAATTCTAGTTGAGGCTATTCATCCTGACAAATAAAAGAAGAGTGATATTATGAAGATGTTTGGAAGAAAATCATATAAATTCATACTAGTATCAATGTTTATTTCATTGATACTAGTTATTATGATTACATCAAATATTGGTTCAGCAAGCATTTCTACATATGATGTGTTTAGAATTATATTTTCTAAGATTCCACTATTAGGTAATGCTGTTGATACCAGCGATATAACTTTGGCACAACACACCATAATCTGGAGCGTAAGATTGCCTAGGGTTATTCTAGGTGCCTTAGTGGGGGCAAGTCTTGCAATCTCTGGAGCATCCTTTCAAGGATTACTTAAGAATCCCATGGCGGATCCTTTCATTCTAGGGATATCATCTGGTGCAGCTTTAGGTGCATCCATAGCTATCATATCCAAAGTGACGGTTTCATTTTTTGGATTTTCATTTGTATCTATGGCAGCATTTGTAGGAGCACTATTAGCAGTAATTACTGTATATAACATTGGAAGGATAAAGAACAAAGTACCTGTGACAACTCTTCTACTGGCAGGTGTTGCTGTGGGTCAGTTCTTAACTGCAATAATGTCTTTTTTGATGGTTATATACAATAAGGATATGACCAAAATTATTTACTGGACACTGGGAAGTTTAGCAGGCAAAGGGTGGACACCTATTACAACTTTAGGAGTTCCTCTAATTATAACCATGCTACTGCTAACTTTCTTTGCAAAGGATCTTAATGTAATGCTTACAGGAGAAGAGTCCGCAAAGAGTTTGGGTGTAAATGTTGAGAAGACAAAAGTATACATATTAATACTTGGTACATTTCTAACCTCATTAAGTGTTTCCGTAAGTGGTATTATTGGTTTTGTGGGATTAATAATTCCCCATATAGTAAGACTTCTAACTGGACCTGATAATAGAATCTTATTACCAGCCTCAGCCCTAGCTGGTGGAATATTCATGATAATAGCAGATACAATAGCTAGGACAGCCATTTCACCAGTGGAAGTGCCTGTTGGTATAATCACAGCATTATTCGGTGGACCATTTTTCATCTATCTTCTTAGACTTAAGAAGAAGAGTATTTAGGAGGTGGTTGATATTAATGCTATATCAGTGAAGAACCTATATTTTGGATATAATAAAAGAGATGTGCTAAGGGATATATCCTTTGATGTTAATGAAGGGGAGTTCCTAAGTATAATAGGACCTAATGGTTCAGGAAAATCAACTTTACTAAAGACCCTTAATCATATATATATACCAAAATCCGGAGAGATAATGATTAAGGACCTTTCAATTGAAAACTACAAGAAAAGAGATTTGGCCAAGTATATGGCAATGGTACCCCAGGATACCAACATTGACTTTGAATTTAAAGTGGAAGAAGTTGTAGCCATGGGAAGGCACCCCTATCAAGGAAGATTTCAGCAGGAATCCAAGGAAGATAAGGATATTATCTACCAGTCCATGGAGTTGACCAATACTCTTGAGATAAGGGATAGGTATATAAATGAAATATCAGGGGGAGAAAGACAAAGGGTATTCATTGCCAAGGCACTGGCACAAAATCCCAAGATAATTCTCCTTGATGAACCAACTTCTCATTTGGACATAAATCACCAGATGGATGTGTTGAACTTACTAAAAAGACTTAATGAAGATAAAGGGATAACAGTTGTACTTGTAATACACGATATTAACCTTGCATGCAGATATTCACATAGAATTCTCTTGCTAAAGGGTGGAGAGATAATAGGCAAGGGAAAACCTGAGGATGTAATAACAATAGCAAATATCGAATCAACTTATGGAATGAACGTTGCCATAGAAAAGAATAAATATACTGATCACATTTATCTTACTCCCATCGAGATAAAACACAAAATAAAGGATAAGAAGTATCACCATATCCATATTATTTCTGGTGGTGGTACAGGACAGGAGTTAATAAACAGGCTTTACATGGAAGGTCATGAACTAAGTTTAGGAGTATTAAATGTAGGTGATAGTGACTGGCAGCATGGAAGAAGTCTTAG
Organism: Bacillota bacterium; assembly: GCA_030602225.1. Classification (GTDB taxonomy): domain Bacteria; phylum Bacillota; class Clostridia; order Tissierellales; family Tissierellaceae; genus Gudongella. The sequence continues at coordinate 82,322 of JAUWAD010000001.1, forward strand.
GATACCAATTGTTGAAGAAAAGCCTTTTTCAAGTATTTCAGATAAAGCATATAAAAAGGCACTGGATAGAATAATGGAGTCAGACATTATTGTTATGACAAATGTCCCCATTGGTACTGGAAATCTCATTAATTTAAAACTTGCAGATAAATCCCTGGATTTAGGCAAAAAGGTTATCTATTACATTGAAAATCAATATGAGAACTTTGACTTCACAAATGGAGAGGCTACATCTATTCTAAATGGTATGAAGGAAAAGGGATTAAAACTTATACATGATTATGACAGTTTAATTGAAGAAATTAAGTAAAAGGGTCAACTTATAAAATTGACTCTTTTATTTTTCCAATCTAATTATTTTAATTTAATCCCTGGTGTGATATATTGATTGTATGTGGAGGTTAAAAATGAACGACATTAAATTAATTGCAATAGATATGGATGGCACACTATTAAATAGCAAAAATCAATTGACTAAAAGGACTTATGAAGCTATTTCCAAAGCCCAGGATAAGGGTGTTAAGGTTGTGATTGCAACAGGCAGAGTTTTGAAATCAGCACTTCATTATTCCCAGGAACTTAATCTTAATAGCTATGTTTCTGCTTGCAATGGAGCCATTGTGGTGGATGATAAGAATACTCCTATTTTGGAAAAACCTATCTGTTTAAATGACATGGAAAAAATAATGGAGTTAGGACATAACCTAGGTATATACTTTCATTTCTATAATGAAGATACCTTCTTTACGAAGACTGTAGTCCAAGAAGTAATCGATTATTACACTCCTACTACTAAGAAATTCCAGAGTCAATCCATCGGTATAAAAGTATATGACAAAATCCAGGAGATACTTTCTCAAGAGAATCTATCAGTCTACAAGTTTTTATTTATTGACAATAATAAGGATAAATTGAATCTTTTAAGGGATAAGTTAAAAGTAATTAATGGCATTGATCTATCAAGTAGCTGGAACAATAATATTGAGGTAATGGCAAGGGGAGCTTCAAAGGGAAGTAGTATAGAATATTTATGCAATGAGTTAGGTATAAATAGACATCAAGTCATGGCCATTGGCGATAATGAAAATGATCTTTCAATGATTCGTTTTGCCGGCTTTGGGGTTGCCATGGACAATGGTGAAGATATTGTAAAAAAAGCATCAAAATATATAACTGCATCCAATGAAGAGGATGGAGTGGCTAAAGTAATAGAAAAATTTGTTTTATAGGTGAGTGAGTAAGACATGAATTTGAATATAGTATTAGTGGAACCAGAAATTCCACACAACACCGGAAGTATTGCAAGAACCTGTGCTCTAACAGGAGCTAAGCTTCATTTAGTAAGACCATTGGGCTTTTCAACAGATGATAAGCATATGAGAAGAGCTGGACTGGATTATTGGGACCTGGTGGATATACGCTATTATGATAACTTTCAGGAGGTTCTTCAAAAGAATCCACAAGGTAAGTTTTACTATGCAACCACAAAGGCTAAGAAGAACTATGCTCAGTTTAAGTATCCTGATAATACCTTCATTGTATTTGGGAAGGAGACAAAAGGGTTGCCAAAGGAACTGATAGAAGAGAATATAGAAACAGCAATAAGAATTCCTATGAAGAAGAACATAGCAAGATCATTAAATCTATCAAACTCAGCAAATATTATTATTTACGAGGTTCTTAGACAGTTTGAATTTTTTGATCTGGAATAAAAATTTTCTATTTTTTTATACCACCAAATGTGATACTATGTTTTAGTGACTAAACAAAGGGGGAAACTATATGGACTTACTACTTCCAGTACTGGGAGGATTGGGACTTTTCTTATTTGGTATGAACACCATGGGAGCTGGGCTAGAGAAGGCTGCTGGTAATAGACTAAAAAAAATGATTGAGGCTTTGACCAGGAACAGGTTAACAGGAGTTATTGTTGGTATAGTTGTTACTATGATTGTACAAAGCAGCAGTGCAACAACAGTAATGGTAATTGGTTTTGTTAATGCTGGACTTATGACATTACCACAAGCTGTTGGGGTTATAATGGGTGCCAATATTGGTACCACTATTACAGCACAATTAATAGCCTTCAAATTAACCGATGTGGCACCATTGGCAGTGGCACTGGGTGTTGCACTTTGGATAGCTGCAAAAAATAAAAAGGCTAAAACTTATGCTGAGATACTTATAGGATTTGGTATCCTATTTATTGGAATGGATATGATGGGGGACGGTTTAAAGCCACTGGCAAAACTACAAGCTTTCTCAGATATTATGACTAGCTTAAATAACCCAATAATGGGTATGTTGGTTGGATTGGGCTTAACCACAATAGTACAGAGTAGTTCAGCATCGATTGGATTGTTACAAGCATTGGCAGGAGAAGGCCTAATATCGATGAACTTAGCATTCCCCATATTATTTGGAGAGAATATTGGGACTACAACCACAGCTATGATATCTAGTATTGGTGCAAATAAAACGGCAAAAAGAGCAGCAATCATTCACTTTTTATTTAATTTAGTAGGAACGCTTTTATTTATGACTATACTTAGATATCCAATCGAATGGCTGGTGACTTATATATCACCAGGAGATGTACAAAGGCAGATTGCAAATGCCCATACATCATTTAATATAATAAATGTAATCGTTCAGTTCCCATTTGCTATGCTATTGGTAAAGGCAGCTCAAAAGCTTGTGCCAGGAACTGATGAGGAAGAAATTACTGAATCCAAGTACCTTGATAAACGTATAATCGAAACACCATCAATAGCATTAGGTCAAGCAGCTAGGGAAACTATTAGAATGGGAAACTTGGTATTAGAGAATCTAGCTGCATGTAGAGTGGTTATGCTGGAAGATAAAATCGAAGGTGTGGATGCAATATTTGACCGAGAAAAATCCATTAATAAAATCCAAAGGGAAATTACTGACTACTTAGTTAGACTATCAAATGCACCGTTATCTGATGAACAACATGCAGATGTAAATGCCATGCTATATGTCATAGGGGACATTGAAAGAGTAGGAGATCACATAGAAAACATCACAGAGTTAGCCCAATATAAATCAGATAATAATTTATATTTCACACCACAGGCAATTGAGGAAATGGGTGAGATGTTTGATGTATGTGATGAAGTCTTCAAATCCGCAATATTAAGTTATAAGGATACTGACGAGGTTCTTGCTAGGCAAGTACTAATTCTTGAGGACGAAGTGGATAGACTGGAAAAACAAAATAGGGCAAATCACATAGATAGATTAAATAAGATGTTATGTTCTACTGGTTCAGGAATAGTTTTCTTGGATGCAATAAGTAACTTAGAAAGAGTGTCAGATCATGCTAGAAATATAGCAATGTATGTTCTGGACAAATTCAAGGACTAAAACTTGAGTATGATAATAAAAAACCTTTAGCGATAGCTGAAGGTTTTTATTTCATCACAGACACACAGTACCAAGATGCAGTAAAAAAGGGGATTTAACAGGGATATAAGGTTTTTCAATAGGGTATAAGTTTTTATCAAATTATTTGATTTTACCTATTGATATTTACATTTTTATAGAGTATAATGACCATGACAGAGTTGTTAAAAATGTAACAAACAAGATTCAAAATTCTGAAAACTTCTGAATGATTATTGCGGGAGAGACCTAAATGGCGCCGAAGGAGAAATTGATAGAGTTAGCCCCTCTACCAGGAACCTCTCAGGCAAAAGGACCGTAATATGACAGGACTCTGGAAAGCGTCTTTCACCGAAGGAGCAATTCGTGCTTGATTTTAAGTATGAGGAATCTCTCAGGTTAATAAACAGAGTAAATAGGCAAAGGTCTATTTATTCTGTTTTTTTTTACAGATTTTTTAGTTACTAGACCTAACTAATTATATAAAGGAGGTTATTAGATGATTTATGATGTAGTGATTATTGGAGCAGGCCCTGCTGGACTTTCAGCTGGATTATATGCTGCTAGAGCTAGACTTAGCACTTTAATCATCGAGAAGGAAGCTGCAGGGGGACAAATAGCAACAACTGATGAAGTTGCAAACTACCCAGGCTCCATTGAACACGCAACAGGACCATCATTAGTAGCAAGAATGGTTGAGCAGGCAGAAGAATTTGGTGCTAAAAGAGTAACAGATACAATACTGTCAGTGGATTTTTCCCAAGATGTAAAAGTTCTAAAAGGGGAGAAACAAGAGTACCAAGCAAAAACAATTATTATTGCCACTGGAGCTGTTCCAAAACATATTGGGTGTCCAGGAGAAAAGGAATTAACTGGTAGAGGCATTTCCTACTGTGCAACATGTGATGGTGCGTTCTTTGAAGATCTTGAAGTTTTTGTAGTAGGTGGAGGAGATTCAGCAGTTGAAGAAGCAATGTATCTTACTAAGTTTGCCAGGAAGGTTACCATAGTTCATAGAAGAGATGCTCTAAGAGCCGCAAAATCTATTCAGGAAAAAGCACTTAAAAATGAAAAGATTGAATATCTATGGGACTCAGTAATTACTGAGGTAAAAGGCGAAGGGCTACTAGAGTCAATAGTAGTAAAAAATGTAAAGACCAATGAAGAAACTGAAATCTTTGCAGATGAAGAAGATGGTACTTTTGGAGTATTCGTTTTTGTTGGTTATGATCCAGCCACAAAACTTTTTGAAGGTATTATCAACATGGATGGTGGGTATATAATAACTGATGACAATATGAAGACTAATATCCCAGGAGTATTTGCAGCGGGAGATAACAGAGTCAAGTCATTAAGACAAGTTGTTACTGCAACAGCAGATGGTGCAATTGCAGCTACCCAAGCAGAAAAGTATATTGAAGAGAAATTTTAAACTGGAGGTAGAGAAATGATTGAACTAAACAAAGAGAATTTTGAAGAAGAAGTTTTAAAAGCGGAAGGAACTGTTCTAGTAGACTTTTGGTCACCTTCATGTGAACCATGTAAAGCTCTTATGCCTCATATTCACGAATATGAAGAGAAGTATGGAGATAAAGTTAAATTTACTTCATTAGATATTACAGTTGCTAGAAGAGTGGCTATTGGACAAAAGGTATTAGGTTTACCAGTTATAGCAATTTACCAAAATGGTGAGAGAATCGACTCAGTAATTGGAGATGAAGCAACTGTTAAATCAGTTGAAGAATTGATAGCTAAGTATTGCTAATATGACCTAATATTCCGGATAAGCCGGATTAGGATAGATCAACCAAATATTCAAGGAGGTGAAGTTAATGCGTCTAGAATTAGGTCACGTACTAATTAAAGATGTAAAATTCGGCGATAATACTAAACTAGAGAACGGAGTTCTTACAATAAATAAATCTGAGTTATTAAGTTTAATAAAGGAAGATGAACACCTAGCTACAGTAGATTTAGATATCGCCAAGCCAGGTGAAAGTGTAAGAATTACACCTGTAAAAGACGTAGTAGAGCCAAGGGTAAAAGTAGAAGGTCCTGGTGGAATTTTCCCAGGTGTTTTATCAAAAGTTGATGTTGTAGGTTCTGGAAAGACCAATGTATTAAAAGGTTGTGCAGTTATGACAACTGGTAAAATAGTTGGATTCCAGGAAGGAATTGTTGATATGACTGGACCAGGAGCAGAGTATACTCCTTTCTCAAAGACAATCAACATAGTTTTAAATTGTGAGCCAGTTGCTGGATTAAAGCAACATGACCATGAAAAAGCAGTAAGATTTGCAGGATTTAAGGCAGCTGCTTATTTAGCTGAAACTGCAAAAGCATTAACTCCTGATCACGTGGAAGTTTATGAAGTTGACACATTTGTTGAAGGAATCAAGAAGCATCCATTACTACCAAGAATCGGATATGTACAAATGCTTCAGACACAAGGTCTTCTTCATGACACTTATGTATATGGCGTAGATGCAAAACAAATCGTTCCAACTATAATGTACCCAACAGAAATGATGGATGGAGCCATAGTTAGTGGAAACTGTGTATCTGCATGTGATAAGAACACAACTTACCACCACTTAAACAATCCAGTTATTCATGATATGTTAAGAGCTCATGGTAGGGATTTCAATTTTGTTGGAGTTATAATAACAAACGAAAATGTGTACCTAGCTGACAAAGAAAGATCTTCAAACTGGACAGCTAAGTTGGCTGAATACCTAAATCTTGATGGAGTTATAATTTCTCAGGAAGGCTTTGGTAATCCAGATACAGACCTTATTATGAACTGTAAGAAGATTGAAGCTAAAGGTATAAAGACTGTAATCATCACAGATGAGTATGCTGGAAGAGATGGAGCAAGTCAATCACTTGCTGATGCTGATAAGGCTGCTGATGCGGTAGTTACAGGGGGAAATGCCAACGAAGTAATAGTATTGCCTCCAATGGATAAGGTAATTGGAACTCTAGCATATACTGACATTATCGCTGGAGGATTTGATGGATCTTTAGCAGAAGATGGAACAATCACTGTTGAAATTCAGGCAATTACTGGTGCAACAAATGAAATTGGATTCAACAAAATGTCTGCTAGAACTTACTAAAATAGATAATAAAGATTGATATAGAAAGGAAGTGGAGAAATGTCAATATTTAACGAAAACAGTAAAGTTATCGTTATCGGTGACAGAGACGGTATTCCAGGGCCAGCCATGGAAGAATGTATAAAAACCACTCCTGCAGAGGTCGTATTTTCAGCAACTGAATGTTTTGTCTGAACGGCTGCAGGAGCAATGGACTTAGAGAATCAAAAGAGGGTAAAAGACCTAGCTGAGAAATACGGAGCGGAAAATATCGTAGTATTAATCGGTGGAGCAGAAGCAGAATCAGCAGGATTAGCAGCTGAGACAGTAACTGCAGGAGACCCTACATTCGCAGGTCCATTAGCAGGAGTTCCGTTGGGACTTAAAGTATACCACGCAGTTGAGCCAGCATTTAAGGAATCAGTAGACGCAGATGTTTACGATGATCAAATAGGAATGATGGAAATGGTATTGGATGTTGATGCCATTGTTGAAGAAGTAAGTAAAATGAGAAGCGAATACGGAAAATACTAATACTCCCAATAATATAGGAGAGGAGGGAACCAAATGGAGAAAATTAGAATAGTACACTATTTAAACCAGTTCTTTGCAGG
>JAUWAD010000014.1 GCA_030602225.1 Bacillota bacterium
AGAGGGTTCCTAAATAGGAGCCCTCTTTTATTATTCTTTGGAATTAAGTTTTTCAATTACATAAGATGGTAGAGCAAAACAACCTTGGTGAAGATCAGAGTTGTAGTATTTGGTCTCTAATCCTAGACTCTCCCAATCATCTCTTTTATGATCTCTGATGGGATCTAACCCTTTGCTTGCAAAACCAAATAACCAATGACCACTGGCATAGGTTGGCATATGGAACTGATATACTCTGCAAATATCAAATATTGATTTTATCTTTCTATGTGCCTTCATCATTTCCTTTGCATAATTGGGGAAATATGGACTCTCATGCTGATTTATCAATATACCATTCTCATTCAAAGCATTATAGCAATCAGTATAAAACTCTGTAGTGAATAGTCCTTCTCCAGGTCCAATGGGATCGGTGGAATCAACCAATATAAGATCATAATAAGACTTTTTCTCTTTAACAAATTTGATGCCATCTACAAAATGTGAATTAACTCTCTCATCATCCAGTCTACATGATGTAAGTGGTAGATACTCCTTGCAAAGCTGTACTACCCTTTCATCGATTTCCACAAAGTCTATTGATTCTATACCAGGGTATCTTGTTAACTCCCTTATGGTTCCTCCATCGCCTCCACCTATGACCATGACCTTTTTGATATTTGGGTTGACAGCCATAGGTATGTGGGTAATCATATCGTGATAAATAAACTCATCCTTTTCATTTACCATCATAAGTCCATCCAAGGTAAAGAATCTCCCAAAATCATAGGACTCAAAAAAGGCTATCTTCTGGAATGGAGTTTGCTCCGAATAAATTTGTTCTTTTACTTTTATAGAAAACTTACAGGTTTCTGTATTTTTTTCTGAGTACCAAAGTTCCATTAAATCCCTCCCTAATAGTTTCTACCATAGTAAATTTCATGCATTTCCTGATTTAACTTATCTAGTATTTCTTTCTTCTGCCTTCCAGTTAGGTCCTCTTCTTTAAGTTCAAACAAGTAATTATCAAGAACTAGTTCCTTTAATATCATCTTCGTATGGAAGATATTTTCCTGATAAACATTTACATCTATTGAGTTATACATATCAAGATTCTTCTTAGAAATATAATCTTGAATAGAATTAATCTGATGATCCTTAAAGTGCTTTGTTCCATCTATGTCCCTAGTAAATCCTCTTACTCTATAATCACAAATAACAATATCAGAGTCGAAATTCTCAAAAAGATAGTCCAATGCCTTAAGTGGTGATATTTCTCCACAAGTAGATACATCTAAATCCACTCTGAAAGTCATTATCCCTTTATCTGGGTGGTATTCAGGGTAGGTATGGACACTAATATGGCTCTTGTCTAGATGACCTATAACATTCCTTGGACTGGCAATCACATCACCTCTATTACATGAAGGATCAACATTAACCTCCGGTAGAGGTTCTTCAGTAATAAGAAGATTAACACTTGCTCCTTGAGGAACATAGTCCTGCTTAGCAATATTTAATAAATTTGCACCAATTATATTAGTTACTTCAACCAATATCTCGGTTAATCTTGTTGAGTTATACTGTTCATCGATGTACTCAATATACTTATCTTTATCTTCTGGTGTAACAGCATAACATACATCATAAATATTAAAGCTTAATGTCTTGGTCAAATTGTTAAACCCATATAATTTTAATTTTTCCATTTTCCATCCCTTTCATTCAGTAATATAAAATCGATTATATTTTATATCAAATAAACCATTGTTGCAAGAAAAAGTACAAAAAAAATACAAGGGTTAAATTTATACCCTTGTATTGCTATTATTATTAATTTGATAAACCTCTTCTCATCTGACCCATACCTCTTTGTTGTCCGTTTCCACCTAATCTTTGTTGAATACCTTCTCCACTTAAGTTACATCCATTGCCCTTGAAACCATCACCATTTCTCTGTCCAAAAAGTCCGGTGCCTCTCATAACATGAGTTTGAGTGCCATCACAGTTTTCAAAAGCATCCAATATTTCTTGTGCTTTTTCCTCGGTAATCTTTCCTTCCAAAACCAGTTGATTGATCATTGATTTTCTAGCCTCTAGAGCCGCTGCCTTGAATTCCTCATATACATCTTGTTCCTTGGCCAACTCTCCAAAGGTTAATCCACTTTCCTGCTTCAATTCAAATGCTTCCTCCACAGTAACATCCTTCAAATTAGCAAATATTGATGCTGGTCCCCAACTTGCATCTGCAAATGCTACACTCATCGTTCCAAGTAACATTACAGAAACTAACATTACAACTAAAGTTTTTTTCATTTTTATTCCTCTCCTTTAAATTATTTTTCTTCTATGATTTAAGTATAGAGTGTAAATGTGAAACAAATATGAAGAAATATATTATTTTAAAAAATAAGAGTGATATAATAGTTTTATAACAGGAGGTGTTAATATGCTAAGAAAAACATATAGAGTAATTTTTGGTTTATCAACGGGATTCCTTTCATTTATAATCGCTTCGCCAATCTTTGAAAGTGGATTTAATCTATCTATGATTGATGATTTGGCAGTACTTATAATCTGGATAATTGGTGTATTGGTAATGATAAAGAAAAAAAATAGTCCAATAGGACTGTTTCTTGCTTCTGCACCAATATTGTTTATATTGATATCTGCTATTTTAGGATAAAAAAATAAAGTGAAGAAATCTTCACTTTATTTTTAAACTTGCGATTCTACCCTTTAACAAAGTATATAAAGCCACTGCAACTATAGCACCAAACGCGCCTTGTCCAATATTAGCTGGTAAATTAACTAAAGCTGCACCTGCGCCATACATAAATATCTCAGCTGAATAATAACCTACAGCCATTACAACTCCACCGATTAGAGTTGGTAAAATTGGATATTTCTCACCCCATGAGGTTTCTAACAGCCATCCTGCCACATAACCTTCTAATCCTTTAGCAACTAGGGTTATCGGGGCATAGAATCCCCACCCAAGAAGTATATCAGCTAATGCTGATCCTATACCTCCTACTAAAAATCCAGCTTTTTTACCTAAGATTATGGCAGTTAAAAATATTACCATATCCCCTAAATTTAAATATCCTGCACTTGCTGGTAAAGGAATCTGTATTACCATGGTCATTATAACCGTTAATGCCATCAATACTCCATAAAGTGCAATCTTATGTGAACCTTTCATCATACTCACCTCTTTTATTGTATCGTTACGATTTCTATTTATTAAGTACTGTATCTATAATTATAATAACACTTTTAAAACTACTTATCAACTATTAATTCTACTATATTGTTTGTAAATCATAAACAGAGTATAATCAATACTTGAAGAGGTGATAATTCAGTGACTTCAAAAATAAAAGGCATTATCCTAGTTCTAATATCTGCTTTGGCATTTAGTTTTATGCCAATATTTATTGTATTTGCTTATGATGATGGGGCTGAAACTTCAACAGTATTGCTTTTAAGATTTGTGTTTTCAACTATAATGTTCTTTACATATTTAAAGTTAAAAAAAGAATCTATTAAAATTCCAAAAGAATCTATAATTTCATTTATTATACTTGGATTGTTTGTATATACACTTCAATCTAGGTTTTATTTTTCTGCACTTCATTATGTTTCACCAGCTATGGCTACTATGTTTTTATATACCTATCCATTAATTGTAGGGCTTCTTTCTTATATCCTAGATAGAGAAAAACCAACTTTAAAACTTATTACTGCAACTATTGTCTCAATAATTGGATTAATTCTAATCTTAGGCTCATCCCTTGGCAAGGTAAATATTTTGGGAATTGTTTATGCATCTGGTGCTTCATTGGTGTACTCGTTTTATATTGTATATAGTAATCGAGTTATTAAGAAAACTCCTGCTATAGTATCCAGTGCTTATATAGCCTTATTTTCATCTGTAGGTGCACTAGTTATGGGTGTTACAACTGGTGGTTTTAATTTTAACATGGAAATTATATCCTGGTTGACAATTTTGGGTATTGCACTGTTTTCAACAGTAATAGCAATGGCTACATTCTTCCAAGGAATGGAATATATTGGTCCAACAAAAGCCTCCATTATTAGTTTAATGGAGGCGGTATTTACAGTAATTTTATCATTTGTTTTATTAAGGGAAGGTCTCTCAATTTTACAGTTACTTGGTGGGTTTGGAGTTTTATTTGGTGCGTATTTAGTAGCAAAATCAAACTAAAGCCATCCTTTGCCCTTTAAAAATTTTATCATTCCCAAAGTGATTACAATTGATAAAATCCAGAAACCAAAGTATCCAAATTGCCAATTTAACTCAGGAAAAAATTTGAAATTCATACCATATACCCCAGCCAAAAAGGTTAGGGGTATAAATATCGCAGAGAAAATCGTAAGGATTTTCATAACCTCATTTGTCTTTGATCCAATACTGGATAGATATGTATCGAGCATACCTGAACATATTTCTCGATAGGTTTCAACAATATCTATCATCTGAATAATGTGATCATAGATATCTTTAAAGTAACGTATGGTTTGATCATCTATTAATTTACTCTCACCTCTTGAAAGTGTATTTGTTAAATTTCTCATAGGCCATAGTATATTTCTTAAATATATCAGCTCTCTTTTAAGGCGGTATATTTTATTTAGAATCTCTTTGTTTGGATTTTCTAACAACTCATCTTCTACCCTGTCAATTTCAGATCCTAAGCCTTCTAGCAATAGGAAATAGTTATCTACTACGGAATCTAGTAATGAATAGAATAAATCATCTGCTCCATTAGCTCTTAATAGTTTCCCTTCTTCAAGTCTTTTATGGATATGATAAAAGCTATCTGTATCATATTCTTGGAAAGTTATGACACAATTGGAATAAAGCAAAATACAAATATGCTCACTGTCGAAAAATCCCTCTTCCCTTTTAAAAATATTCTTTGTTATAAGAAATAGGTAATTCTCAAAATCTTCTATTTTAGGACTTTGAGAGGTGTTTAATATGTCTTCTTGGGCTAACGGATGTATACTAAGTTCATTACTAAGTTCTTTTATTACTTCCACATTTGAAAGACCAATAACATCTAACCATCTTATCCCTTTGTTTTCATCTTCTAAAAATTCTCGTATAGTAGTGATTTTTCTTCTTGATAATTCCATAGAATCATATGTAGTAAGAATTAATTTCTGTCCATCAGCTTCCCCAGTGTATATAAGACTTCCAGGGGGTAGATTGGCAGTTTTTGAAATGTTTCTAACTTCCCTTGTCATTAATATCATCTCCAATAAATAAAAGGTAGATGTAAGATCCATCTACCTTAATATACCCAATAAGATTTAACTATTAACGAAGAGCCAAACCCTTAGTTGCAGTATCTCTTTTTTCCTTAGCTATTGCTAGATTAATTTCCATGCCTTCGTTTCTAATAAGCATATATGATGCTAAGCTAGATAAAATATCAGCTATTGGATAAGATAACCATACTCCATTTGCTCCCATCCCAAATCCCTTTACTAGTAATATTGATATGGGAATCATTAGAATCAACTGTCTTAAGACAGCTATCATTATTGATGATCTGGCTTTTCCTCTTGCTTGGAAGTAAAATATTGATACATAGTAAATACTTATTACAGGAAATAGTGCAATCATAATTCTAAATGCTCTTGTTGCTTCCCCAATAATAGCATTATCTTGAATAAATATCCCTATTAGATAAGGAGCAAATACCATCATAAATATCCACAATCCTGATGTAAGTGTGATGGAGTAAAGGATTGTTTTCTTCATCAACTTCTTAAGTCTAATAAAGTTTCCAGCTCCAATATTGTATGCTGCTATAGGCTGCATTGCCGATGCTATCCCAAATATAGTAATAAATAAGAACATATATAATTTAGATACAACTCCAAGTACAACTATTCCTTGATCTCCTGCTGAACTAGCTAATAAGCTACTTAAAACCCCCATTAATATACCATCTTCTGCCTCTATAATAAATGCAGATATTCCAACTATTAAGATTGGCATAACTAATGATTTCTTTATTTTAAAACCTATTGATATATCGTACTTCCTTCTTATTTGTGAGTATTTATAGAATGCATATCCAAAACCTATCATTTGAGAAGCAGCTGTCGCAATAGCCGCACCTTGAACTCCCATACCCATATTCTGGACAAAGATTACATCTAGTATTAGATTAACTATAGCCCCTATACTTGTACTTATTATTGAAATCTTAGTATTCCCCAATGCTATCAATGTGTGAGATATAAAGACTGTAATACTTAAGAATAATGTACCAAAAATAATTGTACCTAAGTAAGTTGATGCCATGGTACTTATTGCTTCCCCAGCACCCATAATTGTTACAATATTATCTCTGAATAAGAATACGCCTACCGCCACTGGTAGCATTACAGCTAAAACCATTGTAAATCCACTTTGAAGTATTTCTTTTGCAGATTTGATATTATCATTTCCAATACTTCTTGAAAAGGCTGTTGCTGTTCCCACTGCTATCATTATCGTTATTGCTGTTAATATTCTCTGTAAGGGAAAAACTACTGTCAATGCTCCAATTCCATCTCCACCCACAAATCTACCTACATAAAATGTATCAACCATACTATATAATTCCCCAACTAGCATAGATAGAATAACTGGTATTGAAAATTTAAAAAGAAGTGAACCGATTTTAGCTTCTCCAAATTGTTTACTGCTCATAATAAAACCTCCATTTGATATATTAATTCTATCATCATGGAGGAAATAAGCTATCCACTATGTTGGGGACTATTTTGGATTAAATTGGGGAAATTTAAAAAAGGCATTTCCCACAAACCTTAATATAGTACATTTTTTATCATGATTTAGTCCATATTTAATGTATATAATATGCATCCGTTGGGTTTTATTGTTGTTAAGATATTAAAAACAGTGGATTTTTTACCAAAATAGAAACTAACATTAGGGTGAACATAATTATCTAATAGTGTCCAGTTCTCCATTGTAAGTCTTTCTGGCTTACCAAGGAAGATCCATTTATCATATACTGATCCATAGCTTTTATTTAACTCATACTTTGTGATTTGGAAATCATCAGTCATATTATAGAGGTTTATTGAAAACTTCTTATCTTTTTGCTTATCCTGACCGCTAAAATCATACATATCATCTTCATTTATACCCGGTGGATTATATAATAGTATCTGATATCCGCCTTCTGACCTTGTAACTATATATCCTTCTCCCTTGTATAATATATCCTCTCCAAGTAGGGATAAAAACTTATATGCATAGAAAGATGGCTTATTAAGATAATTGGCTGTAAACATTCCAGCACCACCGAAAAAACTCTCATTGTCCAATATAGTATCTTTGGTAAGCTCATCCATCATATTTAATACCAATCTTCTTTCTTGGCTGATGTAACTATCGATGATATAGGGTGCCATTGAAAGGGTATCGTGAATTTGATGTATGTCTACTTTAGGAAATACGGGTTTTAGTTCATTAATGGGATAATCCAGCCATTGTCCAATATTTTCATACTCATTGGAAAAGGTTTTTAAAAAATCATCAATTATATATTCTTCTGTTCCTCCCTTATTTATAATAGGAAAAAGTTTTAGATCCCTAAGGAATTCCAGTATATTTTCAACTCTGGTCCAGTTTATGAATCTTCTGTTCTTACCCTTATATATATCCATATCATCAGAAAACAACTTATTGACTAAACAATATTTAAAGCCTATTTCCTGTTGAATTTCCTTTAATACCTTTCTATTCTCTGCTTCTAATAGTAATGATATGTCCCCTAGGTTGATAATGTCTGGCTTAATAAACTCTCTGAATGGTTCCTGTTTTAAATCCAAATCAAGCTTATAAATCCTGTTATCGAAATTAAATCTTTCATAATCCAGTAAATATTCATGAAGATACTCTAAGGAGTCCTTAATATCAAATAATCTTAGATTTTTTTGCTTTTCAAGTTCCTTTTCACTAACCTTATTTTTCTTTCTATATTGTATAGGTGTGCAATTGTAGTGAATCTTAAAGTGTTTGTTAAAATATCTTACATGGGAGAATCCTACTTCTTCTGATATTTCTCCAATTGATTTATCTGAATCTAATAAAAGTTTTGTTGACTCTTCAACTCTAATTTGGTTTAAATATTCATTGAATCCATGACCAAATACATCCTTGATCTTGTATGATAAATATTGGGAACTTAAGAATTCTTGTTTTGCTATATCCTGTAAACTAACCTTATTCATATAATTATTACTTAGATACTTCATAATTCTATGGTATCTTTCCAGTTGAATCTCGTCTTCTTTTAGACTTTCCTCATCATAGAATAAATAATGAAAGTTATTTAGAAGATGATACATCATTTCAAGTAATTTTTCTTCTATCTGATCTTCATAGTCATCCAACTTAGAAATTGCTTCATACAAAAGTACAGCTATGTATTCCCTAAGCTGGTAATATTTCTCTTCTTCTTGAATATTGTCCTTTGAGGAGTTTGTGTAATAAAAAGTATCTTCTGCATCATCGTAATACATCTGAAAGAATTGGGGATCAATTTGTAAGATTAAAACCAAGTTATCTTCATCTTTAGACTGGATGCTATATACCTCGTTGGGGTTAATAATCTCTAATTCTCTTTCATATAGATTGTATGTTTCAGCTTCTACACCAATGGAGATCTTCCCTTTTAGGACGAATAAAATCTCCAATGCATCCTTCCAATGATAAGGATAGTTTTTAATAGATGCTAGTTTAATATTGATTGGTAAATCTTTAATAAATTCAACATACTCTTTTCTCATAACCTTCTCCTTATCTAATAATCTATAATCTTTTTATTCTTACCCAATTTACAAAAATACTCCCCATAGAAAAACCTAATAGGGAGTTTATTATACATGTCTTATTCTTTTACTCTTCAAAAATTCGAATTTTGTTTCGCTTGCTAATACTGATATTAAAATAGCAACACATCCAATAATAAATTTAACTGTAAGATTTTCATTTAATATAATTATTCCAAGCAAACTACCAAATACTGCTTCTAAACTCAATATAATAGCAGCATGAGTTGAAGATGTGTACTTCTGTGCAATGTTCTGAGTTAAAAATGCAATCATTGTTGTAAAAACTCCCAAATACAATACAGGTAAAATCATGTTTGAACCTATGGATACGATAGGAGGTTCAAATATTACAGCTAGTACTAGTGCCAATACTGATGCAACATAAAGTTGAATAGTTGATAATACATAACTATCCACATTCTTAGCAAAGTATCCCACAGCCACTATCTGTAATGCAAATGAAACAGCACAAATAAGAGTTAGAAATTCACCATATCCCATTCTTAGGTTCCCATCTAGACTAAGTATCCCAATACCAACAAAACATAAAAATGCTCCAAAAAATTCATAAGAGCTTGGTCTTCTTTTAGTTAGAAACCAATAAAAAAAAGGTACCATTACAACGTTTGAAGCTGTTATGAATGCTTGTATCCCAACTGTTGTATATTGTAATCCTACTGTCTGAGTTACAAACCCAATAAACATAAGTACTCCTACAATTAAACCTGCTTTTATATCTAACCACTTTGCTTTTCTTAATCTTCTAAAGGTTATGATCGTTAGGCAAATCGATGCAATTATAAATCTAAAAAACAATATGTATAATGGAGTCATGTGATCTAGTGCACCTTTTGTTACAACAAATCCTGATCCCCATATAAATGCAACCACTAATAGTGATAGATCCGCATATAAAACTTTCTTGTCCTTCATCTTTTCATCTCCCTCAATAGATTATACTCAAAGGATGAATTTTAGACAAGGGATTATAAATCTTTAATCCTATATATCCTCATTGAAAATAGCATTGATGAAAAGTAGAGAATTAAAGTAATAAGTATAATTAACATGATTATTGTGTAACTATTAAGTCCTTGTACAAAATCTGTAAATACTCTCAGCGACTCCTCGCTTACAAACCTAAATAATATCCCTGGTACTATTATTAAAAACAAATAGAATATTTGATTAAAGGCTTTTACTTTTCCGATGCTAAAATAGTTAAATGGTAGATAAACTGACATGAATCCCATAATAATTGTCATAGCTGTTACAATTTCTATGGGGCTGAAATATCTTCCCATTGATATCCCCTTAAATGGTGTTAAATTAATAGACTTTGATATGGCTAATATACTAAAGCAGATTAAAATTGAATAAATGAAGATAAACACATATCTACTTATAACAACATCTCTTCTCTTCACAGGTAGACTGTTAATAAATGTATCTGAATCAACTTTTTCATCAAACCCAAATAGCATGATTGTACAGTAATAAGCTATGAAAAAAGCCAGGTATATATAAATTATACTACCAATTTCTGGGTTTACAAATGTACCTAGTCCACCCCAGAATATAATAAAAAGACTTACTATCCATATGATTTTTTTTGATAAAAGAAAATCCTTTAAAATTAGAGCTCTCATAAAATCACCCACCTAAGCTCGTTTTCCATATAAGTATATGGATAATTTAGTTGATAAGATAAATAGTACTAATCCAATAAAAATACCAAACAAACCACCATATAAGCTAAATAACCAATGATTGAAAATCCCTTCAATATCAGTTATGCTCATTGCAAAAGTATTTACAAGAAATACATAAGTGAAAATACTAAAGAAACTTGCTACTTTTGGAGGAAGCTTATAGTTCAATGGTAAAATAAATGATATTAGTATCAAGAATAGAATAAAAGCATTTTTTAAGGTACTAAGATCAAATAAATCAAACTTTAAAATGGTAAAAATATTTAGTAATCCCAAATAAAACCAGGAATAAATCATTGAAAATAGAAATACTAGTATAGAAAACAAATACTTTCCTCTTACAATTTCTGCCTTTGTTGTTGGTAGTGATTGTACAAGTAAATTAGTCTTGTACTGGACATCATAACTAAAACTTGTTGATACCATCATATATGCAAAAGAAAGAACTATAGTCATATACATATACTTCATTGTAAAATCAAACCCTGTCATAGCCATTAATACTGGCACAAAAACTATTAGAAATATCTTGTTAAATGTTCCAAAAGTAACAAGTTTAAAATCTTTCTTTAACAATGAAATCATTTAATTCACCTTCTTTGTGTAATACATTACATCTTCAAGGGATGGTTTCTCAATTATGATTCTTTCATTTGGTAATCCTTTGATAAGATTAGTATCATCAATAAGTCCCTCAAATCCTACCTTAGTCTCTCTAACTCCCAATAGCTTATTTCTTAAATTCTGGTCTAGTATATCTGGATCACCTTTTATAATGTGATACTTTTCCATAACCTCATCTTTGCTAAGTGAAAATACTAAGCTTCCATTGTTAATATATGTGATGTAATCAGCTATCTTTTCCAAGTCAGTTGTTATATGAGTAGAGAAAAATATTGATACATCTTCATCCTGTATTATGTTGTAAAGAATATCCAAAATTTCTCTCCTGAAAATTGGATCTAATCCACTTGTAGGTTCATCCATAATAATTAGTTCTGCCTTATGACTTAATGCAAGGGCAAGGGAATATTTCATTTTCATTCCCTTGGATAGTTTTTTTATTCTTAGGTCAGGGTTTAGATCAAATCTTTTCATGTAATTATTAAATGTAGCATTATCCCATTTCGAATAAAAAGGTTCAATTATGGACTTCATCTGCCTCATAGTCATATCCTCGTAAAAATGTGACTCATCATAAACAAACCCGATTCTATCTTTTATTTCTTTTTCGTGTTTAATATGGTCAAGACCGAATAGGTTTATATTGCCACTATCTTTAGTTAATAAATTCATCATAAGCTTTATTGTAGTGGTCTTACCTGAACCATTTGGTCCAATAAATCCCATTATGTACCCTTTATCTAGCTTGAAAGATAAATCCCTAATTTCAAATCCTTCTTTGAATCTTTTGTTTAGATTTTTTATCTCTAACATATTAATCCTCCCGGTAAAGAATAGTAATCATCTCTATGATTTCTTTATAGTCTAATCCTAATGATTTACTTTCACAGACAACTTGATTTAATAAATCTTCAATCATCCTAAGTTTTTGTTCCTTAACAAGTTCCATATTTCGAAAAGCAACAAATGTTCCTTTTCCTTGGATAGTCTCTAGAAATCCATCCTTCTCCAACTCATCATAAGCTCTTTTAGTAGTTATAACTGAAATATGAAGATCCTTAGCTAAAGATCTTATGGAAGGTAGTGCCTCTCCTTGCTCCAATTCTCCCTTTAGGATGCTTACTTTTACTTGGTTATATATCTGCGTATAAATCGGGTCTTGTGAGCTATTTGATATTAGTATTCTCATGTGATTCATCCACCTTCACTGTATATATTGTTTATACTGTATATGTTGCTTATATACAGTATAAACATAAATATTTATTATGTCAATAAATATTTATTGCTTTTTCAATAATTGGATTGTAAACTATTATTATATCATTCGAGGTTAACATTTAGGAGGAATTATGAGATTAACAACTAAAGAAATAGTTTATGTTTCACTTTTTTCAGCATTAACTGCCATAGGCGCTTTCATTCAAATCCCTTTAGGTCCTGTACCAATAACACTTCAGACCATGTTTGTTCTGCTAAGTGGCTTTATCCTTGGACCAAAATTAGCCTTGTTTTCTCAATTAGTATATGTATTATTAGGCTTAATCGGTCTTCCTATCTTCGCTGGTATGACTGGGGGCATTCAATCAATCCTTAAGCCAAGTTTTGGATTTATCATTGGTTTTCTCGTAGCTTCATATATTGTTGGTCTATTGTGTAAGGGTGGAAGGAGAAGCCTTTATAGTTATATAACTGCAGGTGCAATTGGAACTGCTGTAATGTATATTATTGGAATTCCATACATGGCACTGATTTTAAATGGAGTACTAAAAAGTGGATTAACCTTTGTAAGAATTTTAGAAATTGGATTATTACTTTTTATACCTGGAGATATACTTAAATTAATAGTCGCATCAATTATTGGATATAGGATGAAAAGTATCAGTACTTTTGTTTCTAAGTAATAAGACTATTACAATCTCTGTAATAGTCTTATATATATCTATCTTTTTTTCTAATAGAAACTTCCCCTGAAAGAACAGGTTCTAAACCCTCTGCAAAATGAACCATCAGTTCACCATTGTGATTTATTCCTATAGCTCTACCTTCCCTTGTCTTATTCCCTTGAATCACCATAATGTCTTCACCAATAACAGCTGAGTTATCTCTGCAAATATCAAGGGCACTTTCAAAATCACCTGTAGTCTCAAAAGGGATGTACAGTTCATCTAAGTGGTTAAGAAGCCTACTGAAAAGATGCTTTCTATCAATCTGCTGTCCTACTTCTATTTTCAAAGAAGTTGCCTTTTCTCTTATATCCTCTGGGATATCCTCCAAATTGTGATTCACATTTATTCCTATCCCCAGTACAATGTAGTTGATAATCCCAAGTTCACAGTTCATCTCTGTCAGTATCCCTGAAACCTTTTTCCCGTTTACCAATACATCATTTGGCCATTTGATCTTTGACTCAACTCCAATATCTTTTAATGCTTGATAGACTGCTGCTGCTGCCAATAAAGTAAGTTTAGCCACCTTATCTGGTTCTGTCTCAGGTTTTACAATTATGGATGTATATATGCCCTTAGTCATCTTTGAATTCCAGTTTCTACCCAATCTTCCCCTGCCTGATGTCTGTTCCTCAGCTACAACAATTGTTCCTTCATCAACTTTCGATGCAATTTCCTTAGCTTTTCTATTTGTTGAATCTATAGTTTTATAGTGGTATATGGATCTGCCTATAATTTTAGTTTCCAACTCATCCTTGATCTCATCATAGTTAATGATGTCCGGACTTGATATTAATCTATATCCTTTATTAGTAACTGACTCAATTTCATATCCATCAGAGATAAGTGAATGAATATGTTTCCAAATAGCAGTTCTACTTAGGCCAAACTCCTTAGATAACTTTCCACCTGATACAAAACCATCCGTCTCCTGTAACTTAAATAAAATTTGATGTTTCATTAGACTTCACCCCATCCAAAAAATAGAAGGGTCTTATTATGACCCCCCTTTAACTTATAGTAATTCTCTTAGCTTCCCAGTTACTTTGTATTCTGTATTTCTAAGGGATTTTATATTCTCTTTACCTAAAAGCATCATTATAATCTTAAGCTTATTTATGGTACCTTCCAAGTATTCCTTGGCATTTGGGTATCCTCCATGAACCAGGTATGCAAGTAGTTCACCACTTATTCCAGCAATCTCCGCTCCTAAGACCAGTGACTTAACTATGTCCATACTGGTTCGAAGTCCACCACTGGCAATTATACTAAGATCTTCCTTCATTCCATTTAGCTGAAGTAATGATAAAGCTGTTGGGATCCCCCATGAGTAGAGCTCTGTAAAATCTAATTCATGGTTTCTTAAGTTCTCTATCTCAATAAAGTTTGTTCCACCATACCCTGATACATCGATGTATCTAACACCTACATTATACAGTTTTTCTGCCACATCCCTGGAAATACCAAAACCTACTTCTTTAACAATTAATGGTTTATCTATTTTATTAGCAACTAGTTCTATGTTCTTTAAGATACCTTTAAAGTTTCTGTCTCCCTCTTCCATAACAAGTTCTTGGGCCAAATTTAAGTGAATCTGTAACGCATCTGCATTGACCATTTCCATTGCTTTATTTACATCATCCAATGATGCAAGACCACTTAAATTACTAATGACAATTCCTTCAGGACCTATGATTTCTCGAACAATTTTAAACGACTCCTTACTTTGCTCATCGTCCAATGCTATGGTTTGTGAACCTACAGCCATGGGGATATTTAGTTCCTTTGCCAAAGTAGCTAAATCCTTGTTGATTTCCTGAGTAAATACAGATCCCCCTGTCATAGCATTAATCAAAATTGGGTAATCTACTTTTTTACCAAGAAAGGAAATGCTGGTATCAATATCTTCAAAATCCAATTCAGGTAATGCATTATGGGGCAAATAAATGTCTCCCATCAGTGTATCACCTTTAAATGAGGTCTTAAGATAGTTCTCTATATGTTCTTTTTTTCTAACTCTTCTCATTACTCCACCTCTTTTTGAAATTTTACGAATCTACTGATTCAATAAGTAATCACCGAACATTTCTTCTATTAAGGTGTCTGTGTCCTCTTCATTATGAATAAAATAACTTACTCCTCCAACATACTGCCCCTCTCCAGGTAATGTGGCGGTTTCCATTGATTCAACATCTATTTTATTTGCACTTATTGCTGCTCTAAGCATAAAAGTTATAGGTATATTAGTTTCAACATTATCAAAGTATGTCTCAATAATCCTCGGTAATTTCAAAAGATTTTTAGGTGTTATTGTCTGCTTAACCAATTCTTTCAAAAAATACTGTTGAGTTCTTATTCTACCAATATCTCCATCAGGATAACCTACAGTCATATCATTATTGTGTCTATATCTAATGAAGTCATGAGCATTTTTACCATCTAATGTCTGCTCGCCTCTTTTAATATTTATATTTAAAGGAGGGTCTGAAGTTGGGTCACTGTAAACCATGTTAAAAGGCACCGTCACCTTTACTCCACCAATTGCATTTACCAAATCTTGAACTATTTGATAATCGACCTTCACATAGTACTCTAAATCTAAATCAAGCAAATGTCTTACGGCTTTAATTGTTTCTTCAGTTCCACCATATGCATGCGCTGCATTTATCTTATCCATTCTTCCATTCACCAATGTCCTTGTATCTCTTGGTATGGAAAGAACTGTAATCTTACCTGTTTCAATATTGAGTTTGGTCAACATCATTGTATCTGTTCTCGTACCCTTTGATTTAGAAACATCTTTTGCATCTACGCCCATCATCAGGAATACTATTTCATTTTTATCTTTTGTGCTGTTTGGTTCCTCAACATCTGTTGGTTCTTCATTTAATTCATTTGGATCTGTAGCTACCACAGGTTTATCACTAAAAAGTGAGTTTCCTGCTATCATGTAAAACAGCCCAAAGATAACCAAAGATGCCAAAAAAACAGTTAAAAATTGTTTTTTCATAACACACCTCATTAATTTGTACTATATTTAATAATACTATAAAAAATTAACAATTACAATTATTTAGTGGTTTACGATAGTATTACAATTTAGAGTCAAAACAGTTAATGCTAGCACAATCTAATGGCTAGCATCAATAATTCTATGAAGTTTGTTCTTCCACTAGATCCAACAGTATTGCTTTTTTTAGTTCACTCGATCTATCTTCTCCTTGTAGGTATTCAACGATCCTAAGTGCGAAGTACACAGCGGTGGATGGCCCCCTTGAAGTTATTATGTTGCCATCTTTCACCACAATATCCTCCTTCAATTTAGCAGTAGCCATTTGAGCTCCAAATCCAGGGTAACTAGTTGCACTTTTACCTTCTAGAATCCCAGCCTTACCCAGAACAATCGGTCCAGCGCAAATAGCTGCTACTAATTTGTTCTGCTTATAAAAATCCTTTACCAGTTCAATGACTCTAGCATCATCCCTTAGAGCTGATGCACCAGCCACCCCGCCAGGTATTACAATTCCTCTATAGAAGCTCGCTTCCTTTAGTTCA
The DNA here is from genome assembly GCA_030602225.1 of Bacillota bacterium. Classification (GTDB taxonomy): domain Bacteria; phylum Bacillota; class Clostridia; order Tissierellales; family Tissierellaceae; genus Gudongella. The sequence goes on from JAUWAD010000014.1 coordinate 16,712, forward strand.
TCTATTGTTTTATCAGAAATTACTTTTATCCCATGTGCTCCTTCTACCACTTTATCTTGGGTTATTGAGACCATTATAACTTCTAATCCAGATCTCCTAAGATAGTCAACAACAGTTAAAGCTTCCACTTCTTCAAAACCATTTGCCAGCATAACAACTATTTTACTCATTTTATCCACCTCGTAATCAAAGTACTTTTACTCAGACATTAATCTCTTCTCACCTTCAAGTAATCTCAACGGTGCTATATCCTGAGAAAATTCAAGAGTTCCCATAAATTCTCCATTATCATCTCTAACTGCAAAATACTGAATAAGAATAAACTTATCACCCATCTGAATCCAGAAACTTTCGGAATTCTTCTTGCCAGTTCTAAAATCATCAACCAATTGTTCAACTATATGTGAGCTTTTTGGAGGATGACAATTAGAAACTGTTCTTCCGATAATAGCTTTAGTTCTTGCAAATATCCTCTCCTTACCATTGGAGAAATACTTAACTATATCATCTTTATCCACATAAGTGAAATCTCCAGGGATGTGATTTAACATCAACTCCAGTTCTTTGGAAGACAATACTCCTGTCTCAAATCTAACAAATCCACTTTCTGTAATTCCCTTTTCCTCTTCTTTTCTCACAACATTAACTCTCTTTAACTCCCACTCTGTTTGAGGTGGTATTAAAGAGTATCCAATTTCATCAGAGCCTTCATAAACCTTAATCCATTCATCTTCAGTCAATGTCTCTAAGCACATGGGAAATAGAATACTTTCCTCTTTGAATATCATATCTAGCCCTTGAGTTATTGCTGCCTTAACACTAGCCTCCACTTGGTCCTTATCTCCAGCGTAATTAATCAATGAAGATTTGGCTGCCTTAATCTTCTCTCTAATCTCATCATCCACACCCCACATAACTTTAGGTGGTGCAGTTATTCCAGCTTTTTCAAGGAATGGGAAAATAAGATTCTCTTTCCTACTGTAGTGCTTATCAATATCCCATAAAAGATTTATTGACTCTATTAGCTTAAATCTATTTTCATCTCCATCATATTCCATAAACGCTTCAAGGTCTTTTTTAATGGTAACCTCCATTAACTCCGTTAATGCCTTATTCTCTTCTCTCATTGTATAGACCGGATGTCCTGGAATTTCTTCAGAATGATGAATTTCTTCAATGGAACCTTTAAAAACCTCTGCATGCACATCACATAAGTACTGAATTTCCTCAATTGGTAAACCATCCTTAACAAGCTGTACTTCCATCCTTGAAATTTCAAGAGGAGATACACCCGCTATTACATCAGCAAATTTTTCCTTAACTTCTTGTACACTTTTACCAGCATGTAATTCCATAATTACTTCCTTTAGTTTATCCTGTCTTTCTGTATCTGTCATATTTTTTCTGTTATTTATCAATTCACTCATTTTATCCCTCCTAAGAATACTCTATTTATTATACCCTAATTCATAGTAAAATAGTCAGGTTTAATTATTATTTTTCCCAAACCTACTTTTTTTACCAAAATCTCTTAGTAAGAATACTCCTTCCGCTATTAGTAGAAGATGAATTTCTAGAAAGGATTTCTTGCATAAACTATCCACTACAATAGTATCTGAAAACCAAACTGTCATTGTAGAAGGAATTCAATCTAAAAACATGATTAAAAAACAGACGATTATTCAAATCTATAGCTGATGTATCTTGGGGGATCTTTCTTAATATGCTTAAATATAAATCTTCTTGGCATGGAAGAAACTATGTCCAAGTAGATGCCTTTTTCCCAAGTAGTCATCTTTGTTCAAATTGTTGATATATTAACCAAAATACAAAGAAGCTATTTATCAGAACATGGGAATGTCCTTCTTGTTTTGCATTTCATCATAGAGGTGAAAATGCAGCTAAAATATTAAAACTGAAGGCTTAAGGATGCTTCATAAGACTTGTGCCAACATATGTTAGGGTACTGGAACTAACCGATTTTAAGCTTGTGGAGTCCAAAATAAGACCTTGCTACCTTATGAGGTTCAAGACTATGAGCTAGAAATCTCCACACTTCCATAAGTTGCGAAAGTGTTCAACGTCCATGCTCAAGTATAGATTAATAATCGGTATTTGAATTGAAAAAGATGTCCCAATGTAGGTTATGGGACACCTTCTATCTTAAAATCATCAATCTATTTATACTCTCTTAATGTCCTAATCGCTTCATTTATATAACCATCTGCTTTGGCAAGGATATTATCATCAATTATACTATTGTTATTTCTAATGTCCTCAAGATATAAATATGTCATAGCTGAAGTCACATAACCATCGGACATACTGGTTTTCTCATATGATTTAAGCACATTATCAAATATTACCTTATTGTCGTATGCAGCAATGGGAGTATTGGGAAGACCCTTGAAATATGCCATAAGCTTGTTTTCATAAAGCTCTATAAGTTCTTCTTGTCTCTCACCTGAGATATATCTATTAAGGTAGTTTTCAGTCTTTAAGATTCTATCTGCCAAACTGTCAAAATCAATATTCAATGCACCATCTATAAAAGGTGGATTCTCAGAATCAATTGATCTTAATGCCAGATACTCTTTCCATTCATCAGTAATTTTGGGGTCATAGATTCTTAGACTTTGATAATCTATTATAGCTTCAAACATTCCCTCTAGTGAAATCAGCTTGTAATGATTATCAAAAATATTCTTAACAAATGCCTTTAATTCAGGATCGCTAATATCTTCAATACTTTCTTTTGGAAACATGATTGAATCACTGGCAGAAAAATCCTTAACTATTTCTTCCAGCTCATTTTCACTATTTAACTCCCATAGGTCCTCATTAACTCCTTGTAAGTCCCTTATTAATACCTTCTCCAAGGCTGATACCATTTTATTCCCTTCCAATTGACCTAAAACAGGAAGATTCTGATCTATAAATTCCTTTAACTCCGATGCTGAGGCTCTCTCCTCTTCAACCATTATTCTAAACTCTTCCATAATTACAACTTTTTCATCTTCTGGTGCTTCTATTAAAGGTTCTTCCACAGGTGGAGTAGTGGGCGCTTCTTCAACTACTTCAGTATTCTTTCTACATGCAGAAATACTAACTGCAAGAACAAGTATCAAAACTAAATATATAAGCTTTCTATTTGTCAATTTAATCCCTCCCTACATTATACTATCATCTTGTTTATACCCATATTAAAAGACCTCTATATATAGAAGTCTTTACAGTTTGATTACAATATTAAGTTTTGGCCTTGATAAATATCTTTCTCCTTCATTATCCTATCTATTTGTGATATTACAGATAATTTATCGCCACTCCACTTCGGTTCCACAAGAAGGCTTTTATCTCCATCACCTGTTAGTCTATGAATTATCATTTCCTTAGGAACGTACTTCAAACCTTCAGTTATAATTTCAACATATTCATCCTTTGTTAGTATTCTAAATGGATTTTCCATATAAAACCTAAAAAGATCAGTATCTCTTTGGATATATAAGGAGTGAATCTTTAAACCCCAAGTACCAGTTCTGCCCACATACTTAATTGACTCAATAATATCTTCACTAGTTTCATATGGAAGACCTATAATCAAGTGAGTCACAACCCTGATGCTTTCATTCCTAAGCTTGTTTACAACCATATCATAGACCTCTAAGGAATAACCCCTTCTAATGAAATCTGAAGTATTCTCATGAATGGATTGCAGTCCTAATTCTACCCATAGAAATGTCCTAGCGTTTAATTCTTTCAAGTATTTTATTATTTCATCATCAAGACAGTCTGGTCTTGTTGCTATGGCTAATCCCACTACTCCAGGTAGTTCCAATGCCTCTTCATACAATCTCTTTAATTTATCCAAGGGGGCATAAGTGTTTGTGAAATTTTGAAAATAAATAATATAAGAGTCTGTATGCCACTTTTTACCTATAATCTTAATTTGTTCAAGTGCCTGTTCCTTAACTGAACCTCTTCGTGATGTAAATTCACCCGCTCCTCGCTCTCCACAAAAGATGCATCCACTAAAACCAACCTTCCCATCTCTATTTGGGCAGGTGAACCCACCATCTATTGATAGTTTTGCAACCTTCTTTCCAAATATCCTCTTTAACTCAGTATTGAGATTATTATATCTTTTACCACTCAAATCCATCACTATCCTTCTATTCAGCTACGCTAACTATTGCAGATACAATTTTCTCTAATAGTTCTTTGCAATCTGGTAAGTGTTTATCCGTATCTATCTCATAATTATATAAAGAATATACTCCTGTAAACCCTCTATTGTAGAGCTCCTGGTATCCAGTTCCAAGACTGGCAAATACTCCCACCATAGGGATGTGATTTCTCTTTGCTATCTCAGCAATATCCATCATTCCTTTATGAAGCTTTATATTGCTTCGTATTATTTCCATTCCTGTTAGTACTAGATCTGCTTCTTTTATATCCTTCTCGATATCAGTGAGATTAAGAAATGCATCCACCACACCAAGTATCTCAGCTCTTAGCAATGCGAATACTCCTGCACCTACTCCTCCTCCTGCACCGGTTCCTCTTACAGCTTCCACATCAATCCCGGTAAACTTCTCAATCTCCATGGCATAATTCCTAAGCCCTCTATCCAATGATTGAATCATCAATGGATTGGCACCTTTTGTAGCACCATAACCATATGCTATTCCCCTAACACCTGAATACATATTTATATAATCTGTTACAATATGAAATTTGGATTTTTTAACTTTACTACTCACATTTGAATCATCGATTTCTCTTATGGAATATAATCCTTTCCCCGATAACGGCACTGAGTGGCCATCCTTGTCAAGGAATTTAAACCCTAATGCACTTAAAATTCCCATACCTCCATCATTTGTTGCACTACCGTAAGTAAATATATAAAAATCCCTATATCCTCTTTCTATCCCATCCTTTATTAGTAATCCCGTTCCAAATGTACTGGTTAATAATGGGTTTCTTTCATGTTCTTCTATCAATCCTAACCCTGATGCCTCCCTAAGATCTATTATCACAGACTCTCTGTTTAGAACTCCATAATTTGCTTTTATCTCTCTATAATATGGATCCACAGTGTCCACTTCTACTATCTCTCCACCAAAATAAGCACATTGGGTCAAGGGTTCATATCCTCTTGTCAAAGGATACTTTCTTATGCTTGCATCCTTAATTTGACTGATTACTCCCTTTTCCATGATATCTGACATCTGGATGGAATCCATTGTTCCCTTTATTCCACTGGGTAAAATAACAACCTTCATAATATTCCCTACTTTCTTTATACCTCTAGGTGAATTTTTACCCTAAAAAGAAGATTTTACACTAAAAAACCAGGTACTCTATCACAATACCTGGTTTGTTCTTCTACTTAAATGACTCTACAAACTTAGACCCAAACTCTCTACACTCTTCCTTAGCTTCCTCAGTTGGATTCCATAGTGCCTTTATTCCATCTTGAACTATTTCAAAACCCGCTTCGGCTAGTTTTTCTTGTAGAATTTTCACCGACTCTCCACTCCATCCATATGAACCAAAGGAAGCAGCTTTCTTGTTTTTAAAGTCTAAACCCCTAATCATATCCATTATACCACCTGTTGCATGTTGAATGCTTTTATTCACTGTGGAAGAACCAAACAATACCCCCTTGGACTTAAATATTTCTGTTATTATATCATTCTTATCAGTGATGGCAGCATTATATAGTTTGACTGTTACATCTGGATCAGACTTTCTAATTCCCTCAGCTATGGCTTCACCCATTCTTCTAGTACCATGCCACATGGAATCATATATTATTGTAATTTGATTTTCCTGATAATCATTTGCCCACTCTAGGTACTTTAAAACTATCTGCGCAGGATCTTCTCTCCAAATTACACCATGGGATGTTGCTATCATACTCAGCGGTAAGTTAAATCCCAGCACCTCATTGATTTTCATGGTAACTAGTTTGCTAAATGGAGTTAAGATATTTGCATAATACTTTATAGCTTCATTCCAGAGTTCGCACTGATCAACCTTATCATTATACATAAACTCCGAAGCATAATGCTGTCCAAAAGCATCATTACTAAACAAAATGTTATCTCCACTCATATATGTCATCATTGAATCTGGCCAATGGAGCATTCTTGCTTCAACAAAGGTTAATGTTGATTCTCCAATGTTTAGGGTATCTCCTGTTTTTACTTCTATGAAATTCCAATCTTCATGGTAGTGTCCCTCAAGGATTTTCCTTCCATTTTTTGTACAATAAACTGGAGTATTAGGAATTTCCTTGAGTAATAATGGAAGTGTACCACTATGATCCACTTCTCCATGTTGAGCTATAATATAGTCTATCTCCTTTAGGTCAATAATCTTTTTTAAATTACTGATGTACTCGGTGGCATATGGCTCCCAAACGGTATCTATAAGTACTGTTTTTTCATCCCTTATAAGATAAGAATTGTAAGATGTACCCTTATCTGTGGAGTACTCATCACCGTGGAATCTCCTTAATTCCCAATCAAGCTTACCCACCCAAGTCACCTTATCGGTCATTTTGAAACTCATTTAAACAACCTCCTTTATTATTTATGTTATTCTTCCCCCAAATTGGGTAAGATTAGAACCAATATAATTAATTGAGGTGATAATATGAAATCCATAGATATAATGGTGGAAGAACACCAGAATATCCGTCGCATGTTAAATGTTATAAGAGAAATATCCTACAGGGTTATGACCAATGGAGAATATGAGTTGGATGACTTCCCTTTAGTAATCGATTTTGTCAGAAATTATGCAGATAAACTTCATCATGGAAAGGAAGAAGATATCCTATTTGAAGCAATGAACAAACAAATCGAAAAACTTGCTAAATCAGGTGCCATAACAGGTATGTATATAGAACATGATCAAGGTAGATTGTTTATTGCCAATCTTGAAAATGGTCTAAATAGCTTAAAAGAAGGCAGCGATAAAGCTCGATTGGACATAATAGCAAATTCTATTGCATATGCAGATTTATTAAATAGACACATAGAAAAAGAAAACACCGCCCTTTATAAATTTGCAGAGAACATGCTCCCTGATGATGTAAAAGATTCCATCGATAATGATTGTGATAAGATAGAAATGGAAGCTGCAAATAATGGAATCCAAGCACGATATTTAAATATCCTGAAGATTTTAGAAGATAAATATATTTCCTAGAATAAAGCCTAATATTAGGCTTTATTCTATTTCCCTTAGACTACCCTCTTCTAAAATCTGAATTTGTCTATGTCCCTTTAACCTGATATATCCCTTTTCTTGCAAATAGGTTAGTTTTCTACTTAAAGTCTCTTGGCTCATTCCAAGATAGGATGCCCAGTCACCTTTTGTCATAACAAGGTTAACTATACCTCCATCCTGAAGGTCCAGTATGCTCTTTGCTATTCTTCTTTCCACAGAACTTAAGCTAATATCTTCCACAAGGGTTTCAGCTTTCTCAAGTCTTTTACTTAATTCCTCTAAAATTTTAAATGAGATAGTAGGATATCTTCCCATAAGGGATTTGATATCCTTACCATCAATCTTGCACATTATTGTATTTTCAGTTGCAATTGCAGTATCGGTTGATGGTTTATCATTAAATAGAGTTAGCTCACCCATAAACTGACCTGGTCCAATCAATCTTAAAATCTGCTCCTTACCAGCTTCGTTAGTTCTGGTAATTTTGACCCTTCCTTTATGAATTACATAAAGGCTATCCGTTCTTTCTCCAACCCTGTAGATCACTTCTCCTTTTGTCACACTTTTCTCATTGGTGATCATGGCAATTTCTAGCATTTCATCCTTTGACAGATTACTAAAAATTGGAACTAGTTCTATGCAGTTTCTACCGTCCCTTTGATGACAATTACAGTTCATAGTAATCTCCTCAGTTCATAACTTTTTTCCTACTAAGACCTTTATCTCCATAACCCAATAATCTTACAGCATTTATAATAACCAGCAGAACACTTAACTCATGTACAAGCATACCAAATGATAGATTTACTGTCTTAACCAGAACTCCAATTAGTAATAGGGCTGCCACTCCTATGGCAAAATAGATATTCTGTTTCATATTTCTCACCGTTGCTCTACTAAGTCCTATGGCATGGGATAATCTTTTTATTTCCTCAGACATTAGAACTACATCCGCAGTCTCCATGGCCACATCCTTACCAGCGCCACCAATTGCAATACCTAACTCAGCAGAAGCAAGTGCAGGTGCATCATTAACTCCATCACCTACCATGGCTGTAGCTCCATATTTCTCTTGTAAAGATATAACTGCCTTAACTTTATCTTCAGGTAAAAGTTCGGAGTACCACTCATCTATTCCTAGTTCTTTAGAAATCGCCTTTGCAGCTCTTTCATTATCTCCTGTAAGCATTACTACTTTATCTATTCCTAATGATTTTATATTCTTAATTAGATTCTTTGCATCTTCCCTTACTATATCAGCTATTGCTATAATACCCAATACATTCATATTTAATCCTATCAATATGGCAGTTTGACCTTTATCCTCTTCATCCTGCAATATACTTTCATACTTATCCAGGATATAACCATTATCAACTAACAGCCTTCTATTTCCCACAAAGTACTCTTCACCTTCTATGGTTGCCTTGATTCCCTGACCAGTGATTATCTGAGCATCCTCAAGATTTCCTTCAATTTTTCCAATATTGTCTTTAGCATGATTAATTATAGCTCTACCCAAAGGATGTTCAGAATAGGATTCAGCTATGGCCGCAATTCTTAATAGTTCATTCTTTTCAATCCCAAATGGCAATACTTCAGTTACCATTGGCTTACCTAATGTAAGGGTTCCTGTTTTATCAAAAGCCAACACTTTTATCTTACCTAGCTTCTCCATAATTTCTCCGCCTTTGACCAAAACACCGTGCTTTGCTCCATTTCCTATTCCAGCTACTATGGATACTGGTGTGGATATAACCAATGCCCCAGGGCAAGCTATTACCAAAAGTGTCAGTGAAAGAACCAGATCACGGGTAACAAGATATAAAAGCGTTGCAAGAACTATTATTCCTGGAGTATAGTATCTTGAAAACTTTTCTAAGAATTTCTGGGTCTTGGCTTTTTTGTCCTGAGCTTCCTCAACCATTTCAAGTATCCTTGCAAAAGTAGTATCATCTCCTACTCTGTCTGCACGAACCTTAAGATATCCCGATTCTACAATTGTACCAGAGAATACACTCTCATCTTGAGCTCTATTTACCGGTAAGGATTCACCTGTAATTGCTGCTTGGTTAATATATGCATTCCCCTCAACAACCATTCCATCTACTGAAATTTTTTCTCCTGGTTTGACTAATACAACCTCACCTTCTAGAACATCTTCTGGATCCACTAAAACTTCTTCCCCGTCTCTTATCACCCTTGCAGTATCTGGTGCTAGATCAAGTAATGCCTTAATGGATGATCTAGTCTTTTCTATAGTTCTAGATTCAAGATAATCTCCCAGCATAAAAAGAAATGTAACGGCTGCTGCTTCCCAGTACTCTCCTATGAATAATGCTCCTGTAACAGCAATTGTAACCAATGCGTCAATTCCAACAATTTTATACTTTAGGGCTTCAAAGGCATTCTTAAATATGGGAATACCAGCTACTAAGGTTGTAGCGAGCATAAAAACTATTGTAACAGGAGCATATCCCTGAATTTCCTTAAGAATAAAAGAGATTGCCACAAGTACAGATGCTATTATAACTCTATTTTTTTTGTTTAATTTTGCCATGGTATTCCCTCTCCTTTTACTTTTCCTTTAATACTTCGAAACCTAACTTTGCAATTTTATTTTTAATGGTTTCTGAATCAACTATATTTTCATCATACTCAAGTTTAATCTTAGATGTATTAAAAAACACTTCATACTCCAGTACACCTTCGGTTTTCTTTAACATTCCTTCCAATTTCATGGTACATGATGGACAAGTCAATGTATCTAACTGATATGTTTTTTTCATTTTAATCTCTCCTTAATTTCTTTCTATTAACCTTATATTAACTTATAAAACTATTTAATACTTTGACCTTGGTCAAAATTCTAAACTATTTTACATTATAATAATCAACAATCCCATCAATAAAATTATCAATATCATCCTTTGTAGTATCAAAAGACATAACAAGTCTAATTAGACCTTCTTTTTCATCAATAACATAGAATCCAAAACTCTTTAGAAGATGTTCTATAAGACCTTTTTCCATATATGCAAAGATCATGTTTGTTTTAAAATCAGACTTTAGTCTTATATTTTCAAATTCCATTAATCTTTCTTTCATATATCTTCCCATATTATTTGAGTTCTCTGCGTTATTCTTCCAAACATCCTCTTCCAGATATGCTAAAAATTGAGCTGAGATAAATCTCATCTTCGATAGCAATTGCATCCCTTGTTTTCTATAAAACTTGTAGTTAGGACTAATACTTTCATTAAGTAGTACGATAGCTTCTCCTATCATCATTCCATTTTTTGTACCACCAAAGGATAATATGTCTACACCGGTATCAGTTACCATCTCTTTGAAAGTAGTATTTAACGCAACAACGGCGTTGGAGATTCTAGCTCCATCCATATGAAGATACATACCATTACTGTGGGCAAATTCAGCCATCTCCTTAATTTCATCCAAGGTGTAAAGTGTCCCTAACTCGGTGGTTTGTGATATTGAAATTACCTTAGGTTGAGAGTTATGTTCATCTCCAACTACTGATAATAATGGTTTTACATCTTCTATGGATAACTTACCATCATTATTCGGAACATATATTATCTTGCTTCCACTGAAATTTTCCAATGCTCCACACTCATCTACATTAATATGTGCACTATTAACACTTACAACAGCCTCAAAAGGTCTTAACAGTCCACTTAATCCAATAACATTTGCTGCGGTTCCTGTTGCTACAAAATATACATCAACGTTTTTCCCAAACAACTCACTAAATTTTTCTATTGCTTTTTTAGTTGTTGCATCTGTTCCATAAGCATAGTCATGCTGGAAATTCACTTCAGACATCGCTTTAAGTACCTTCTCATGAACTCCTGATGTATTGTCACTTTTAAACATCTTCATAACATTTCACTCCTTTAATTAAATTGCTGTTCCAGTTACTATTGTCTTCTTAAGTATACACTATTATGATATAATCAAATCATTAAAAATGTGGGGTGTTTCTATGTCTGATTACTTAATAATAGCTTTAATTGGTTATTTATTCGGTTGTTTGCAGTTCGCATATTTCATAGGAAAAATTTACACAAAAAAGGATATTAGATCCCTTGGTCACGGAAATGCTGGAGCATCAAATGTTGTTGTATCCATTGGTTGGAAGCAAGGCGTCTTAGTAGCTCTTCTTGATATATTCAAAGCTGTAATTTCAGTACTACTTATAAGAATTCTATATAAGGATCTAGTTCAAGCCAGTTATTTCCCATTATTTCTAAATGGTATCTTTGTTGTTATAGGTCATACTTTTCCATTCTTCCTAAACTTTAAAGGAGGAAAAGGAACAGCTTCCACAGTGGGAATGCTTCTAGCTATCAACTTAAACCTAGGATTATTGTCCATTTTAATTGTATTTTTATCTACGGTAATATCTGATTACATTGCCGTGGGTGCACTGGTTCTTTGGGTCTACATTTTAGCATTACCTTTATTCTTACCATTAGGTCTTGATACAATACTACTAAATATTTTAATGGCCTTGGTAATTCTAATTAAACATATCCCAAATATTAAGAGGATTAAAAACAAGGAAGAAAAAGGCTTAAGAAAAGCCATGAAGAAAAAGAAATAAGCTAACCAATTGGTTAGCTTATTTCTTTTCTCTTCTTCTTGCTCTTCTTTTCACTAGCTCTTTCAACTTTTACCTTTTGACCTTTGATTTTCTTACCCTTTAGACCTTCAATGACGTGCTCTGCATAATCACTTTGGATTTCCATAAAGGTAAACTTATCATAAACGTCAATGTTTCCAATTAACTTTTTGCTTAATCCAGTCTCCTGGAATATTGCCGATAAAAGGTGTCTTGGACTAAATCCATGTTCTTTACCTAAGTTAACATGTAATCTAGTTGTGGTTGTGGTAGCTTTTTGTTTCTTTCCTGAATCTACCATATCCAATTCTTCATGGTTTTCAAATAGTTTATTTTCTTGTATATACATCTTCAAAAGTGCAGCTGCTATATCAAAACTATTATAATCTTCCTGAAGAAGTGAATCGATTATATTTGAGTATTTATTTAGCTCTTCAGATTCAAGCTCATTTTTTATCTTAGTAGATATATTCTCAGTATGCTGTGCTTGGATATCCTGTAAAGTAGGCAGATCTTTTCTTTCTATCTTAGTATTAGTATATCTTTGAACATCCTTCAACTTGTATATTTCTCTACCTGAAACGAAACTATATGCTTTACCTTCTCTTCCAGCCCTTGCTGTTCTACCGATTCTATGAACGTAGTACTCCTCATCTTGTGGCATATCGTAGTTGATTACCATATCAATATCATCTACATCTAAACCCCTTGCGGCTACGTCTGTAGCAACTAGAATATCAATGGTTCCTTTTCTAAACTTACCCATAACAGTATCTCTTTGACTTTGTTTTAAATCACCGTGTAATCCATCCGCAAAGTAGCCCCTTGCTTGTAAATCACTAGTCAGTTCGTCAACTTTTTTCTTGGTATTACAGAATACTATGGTAAGCTTTGGATTGTGTATATCAATTAATCTTGACAAAATCTCAGTTTTCATGTGTGACTTTAACTCGAAGTAAACCTGTTCTACTTTTGGAACAGTTAACTCCTTATGAACTACTTTGATATACTCTGGATCAGTTTGATATTTTGATGCAAATTTTCTTATTTCTGGTGGCATCGTTGCTGAGAAAAATATTGTCTGTCTCTCTTCTGAAAGAGTATTCATAACTAGTTCAATATCATCTCTAAAACCCATATCAAACATTTCATCAGCTTCATCCAGAACCATGTACTTCACGTTCCCAGTTTTTAATGTCCTTCTGTTTATATGGTCGATAACCCTACCTGGGGTACCAACAACTATTTGAACGCCTTTTTTCAAGGCTTTAATTTGTCTATCTATAGGTTGTCCACCATAAATAGGTACAACATTTAAGCCTCTCATATACTTTCCAAGCTTACTTAACTCCTCCGCTACCTGTATGGATAGCTCTCTGGTTGGGCAAAGGATCAATGCTTGTACTGATTTATCCTGTGGATCACACATCTCTAATAGTGGTATCCCGAAAGCTGCAGTTTTTCCTGTACCTGTTTGTGCTTGCCCAATTATATCTCTTCCCTCTAATAATATAGGGATTGCCTGTGTCTGTATTGGGGATGCTTCTTCAAAGCCCATATCCTTTACAGCTCTTTTTATGCCCTCTGATAATTGCATTTCTTCAAATCTAAGTTTTTCCATTAAAAAAAAATTCCTCCTCGTTATTAACCTATTAAGTATATATGACTATCTTCTAAATAGCAACCTTTATTTTATTTCTTTCATTTACTTAGTAATTATCTTCCAAGTCCCATTCTTTGAAGTAGTAATTGGAACCATCATAAACTCCCACTCTTACTTTTACTTTGCTCACTTCTACATCCCACGAGCTTTTGAGTTTTTCAATTATTTTAATCATTATTTCATCAATATTATTAGCTTCTATTACATCAACATCATAGGTGAAATCGATAACATAATTACT
>JAUWAD010000028.1 GCA_030602225.1 Bacillota bacterium
TATTTTGCAACAACTCCTTTTTTTGGCAATAAAATTAGGTACTGTGAAATAGTTTGTAACACCAGATATTATATTATCCTTTCCTATTCTGGTATACATACCAGCATATTCTTTATTATATAAGAATACTCCAACTATTGACTTGAAAAATTGTTTTTCAAAGGATTTTTCATTAAACACAATAAATTCTCTCATAAATGGAGGTATAAATTCCTGGTAAATGTAATCTGTGTTAAATATCTTTTTTAACCTCTCTTCCCAATCAGATTTATTTAAATCTCTACCAACAAATACACCTTGGGAAGCATTCATATCCATTGGTTTCATGATATACATATCTTTGTTGTTTAGAACTTCTTCAAATACCTTTCTACTACCTTTAAATATCCCAGTGAAAGGGATATGTTCTTTTATAAAGGAAATTTCATCCTCATCTAGAAATGCATGTGTTTGTTCATCAAATAACACTTTGAAAAATATTTTATTATGAATAACCTGAGATCTAATTGTCCCAATTACACACATGGCATCATCCATATAAGCCTTAATAAAATCTGCAATTTCATCTGCTTTTTCAATCAATTCGAAGGTCACTATCCTTCTATAAACTAGATCAATCCTATATTCATCCTTGTATAATTTCCCATTTCGGTACTTTAAGTCTCTTGGATCTGCAATTATACAGTTATATCCCATTTTTTCATAAGACTTCTTAAACTCAATAAACTCTGCTGAAGTTCCACTTTCTACAAAATCCACAATTGCAACATTTGGTTTAGTATTCTTGGGATCCCACTTATTAAAAGTGATTATACTATCTTTTACCCACCTATCTATCAATTCTCTGTTATATATATGATAGTTATGTTCAAAATCAAGAATTGCCTTGGATTCTAGGAGTATTTTACCAATGGTATTATCTTCATTCATGGCAGAAGAGCCATCTGTGTTAAGCTCACAGAACTTATAGTTATCCTTATCCTTAAAGAAGAGATCAAATCTTGCTATAGGAACATTTATGGAATACTTATTCTCTCTTAATATCATCTCTTCGATAAATTTAGGAAATCCAAATAGAGCTCTATATTCGGAGTCTTCAATAAACCGGTCCGTTACCTTATCCCCGATTTCCATCATTTTCTTCATTATATTACCTAAAATCTCCTCTTCTTCCATACTGAAAAACATTGGATTATATAAAAAAGGCACAGGTTTCCCCTTATATTTTGCATTTGAATTCTCAACCTTTAATACTGTTTTTTTGTAGTCTTCAATATAATTGGTTTGATTTGATAAAATCATGGAAATGTATTCATTATTAATTTCTATACCATTCATAAAAACACCTACCTTTTTAACATTGCCCAACTTAATCCTTGAATTACTCCTTCTTTTACCACAGCCTCTTTAGTAATAAGATATGGGTTAAGTCCCTTATTTAGCATATCCTCCAAAGGCATCAAATATTTCTTTTCCTCCCCTAATGATGATTTAGAAAGTTCCACTAACCATCTTCCAACTTCCAATATGGTTTTATCCTTAATCAATGTGTTAACTCCACTAATGAGTATGTCATTTTTGACTTTCTGTGTTTCTTCATAACTAATATCCTTAATAAAATCATAAACCACATCAAGATTCTTTTCGTTATAAAAAATCCCCTTAATTAAGGCAACCGCACTAATATTTAAAGGATAGGGCACAGCATCCATCATTCTGATCTCAATATATCTTTTTGTTCTAGCATCAGGGAAGAACATAGTTAAAAGATGCTCCAACTCTTCTTTTTCAGTTGTATCAGGATCTAATATGTCCTTTACAAGCTTATCTTCTGTTGGTATAATCCTACCTTCCCTTACTGTGAAAATTGGTGGTCTTTCTAGGATATATTCCGCATACTTTTCATAGGAATATTCATCGCTAAATGATTCCTTAACAGTTCCTGCCCTATCATCATCACAATTTGACCATATGAAAGATCTAATGTTATGTATCTTGCATGGTTCTCCTTCAAAAATATAAGCATTCTCAAATATTCCATAAAATACGGGAGAAAGAGCATTTATCACTCTAAATTTCTTAATATAATCCTCCTGGTTTAGGTAATCAATAGCAACTTGAAATGCCCCTGTACCCTTCATCATATTATGGGCATGACTTCCTTTAGATTTAAAGTAATTAAACATTAAATCATATCGCTTTTTTGGTAACAGCTTAATTTCATTTATTCTAGTTTGAGGGTGATATCCTAATGCAACTAGCGTTTGGTTTTTGTTTTCTAAAATAGGCAATACATTATCCAGGAAATTGAGATAAGATCTGTCAATATCATTAATCCCAGCTTTAGCCAATATGCTAACTTCCAGCTGACTCCCAGGCTCAAGAGTTATATTTAAGTCATCTTTTTCAAGACCAAGTAAATAGTTTCCTTCATACTTACCATTCCAACCTTTTTCCAATAGCAACCTTAGAGATGATTCTACTCCATCTTCTCCATAATATGAAACACTTTTTAATGTATCTTTATACACCACAAAGTGCTCAATTTCAACTCCAAGCTTTAAATCCCTTTCATTCTTTTCTCCACTTTTAATATAATCTGTTATCCTCTTAATCTGTCTACTATACATATTCTCTCTCCTCTACTGGAAATCAACATCTAGAATAATTCTGCACTTATAGCCTTGTGTCAAATCTTCAACTTTCTTCTCCATATTTTCCTTTATATCATCAAATGTTTCATTCTTATTAATTTTATCCCCATTTACTACAACATGCAGTTCAATTATCTTGTCACCATCTTCTTCAATTATTTGAAAGTCGTGAATTGACTTAACAATATCCAATGGTTTTATTATATTCTTAACGTGATTTCTAAGTTGGTATCTTTCCTTTGACTCTGGCCCCAAAGGATCCATGTGGATTACCAAAGTTAAATTATAGCGCTCTCCAATGTCTCTTTCAGCCTGGTCTATAACATCGTGTATTGTTATTACATCTATATCAGCAGGGAATTCCACATCAATTGTAGCCATTGTTCTACCTGCACCATAGGTATGCACAACAAGGTCATGAGCCCCTGTTATATAATCATATTTTAGTATATCATCATATATTGATTGAATCAGTTCATCAGAAGGTGCTTCTCCAATCAAAGGGCTTATGGTATCTTTAACCAGATTATACCCTGCATATATTATGAAAAATGATACCACAAGACCAATTATACCATCAATTGGTAAAGTGGTAAATTGTCCAACAATAATTGAAACAACCACCACAGAAGTTATTAGAACATCTCCAAATGCATCTGTTGCTGTAGCAATCAGACCTTTTGATTCTATTAGCTCGCCTAATTTTCTATTAAACTTGCTTAACCATATCTTCACCAGAATGGATAATATTAAAATAACAAAGGGTATTAGATTAAACTCCACCACCCTGGGTGTAATTATCCTTTCTATGGATGATCTTGTAAATTGGATTCCCACTAAAATAACCATAAATGCAACCAAGAGGGCAGAAACATACTCCAGTCTACCATGTCCATAAGGATGTTCCTTATCCGCAGGAATACTGGAGAGTTTGAATCCTATTAAATTAATAATGGAAGAAGCTGAATCAGCAAAATTATTTACTCCATCTGCTATAACTCCAATGGATGATATAAGTATTCCTATAGCTAATTTAAGTATAGCAAGAATAATATTGGTAATAACACCAACACCTCCTGCTAAGTATCCAACTTTCAGTCTATTAACTCTATTAGAGTAATCAGTTTCTCCTTTTAATACAACTCTTAATAACCAATTAGTCAAAATAAATACCTCCAAATAAAGGATTATCTATGTATATTACCCAATTTAGAACTTTAATAACTAAAAATATCCCCCATCACATGATGGGGGAATATTTTACCATTTATAAAAACCACTTTCAGACAGATCAACCACTAGGGGTTCTAATCCGTAATTTCTAACTGCTCCTTCGCCCTTTGTTGTTGTGATTATTTTTGTACCACTTCCACAAACATACCCATCTATCATTACAACTTTTCCATTTGATAATGTCATGTATGGCTTGTTTTCATTCATGTTTATTACTGTAATATCTGCATCTGCTCCAATATTAAAATGTCCTTTGTTTTTAAGCCCTAAAATTCTTGCAGGATTTGTACTAGATTTCATTACAAAATCCTGAAGACTTAATGCATTTAACTTAACTAGGCTTAATCCCATTTCTACTGTAACATTTCTTGGAATTCCTCCACCATCAGTACTTATGCAATCCACTACAAACTCTCCATTATCTCTTTTAGCTGTAGCTAGTCTATATCTAGGTTCTGCTGGGTTCACAGCAAAACTTACGGTAGTATCAGTACCTTTAGATCTCCAGTAATCAACAGCCTCTTCTCCTACACCAAGATCTACTTTTCCTCCAGTTTCGACATTGATTTGTGCCCAACCACTGATTATTGCTTTTTCAAGACCCTCTTCCGTTGCATCAAATCCTCCCATTTGCAGGCATTTATGGGTGACTAGACTCTCAGGTATACCATTTGAGCATTTAGCACTTGTTCCATTTAGTGGTGAAAGATATGCTTCAGTTCTAATATTTGGG
Organism: Bacillota bacterium; assembly: GCA_030602225.1. Lineage (GTDB taxonomy): Bacteria > Bacillota > Clostridia > Tissierellales > Tissierellaceae > Gudongella. The sequence goes on from JAUWAD010000028.1 coordinate 4,621, forward strand.
TTTTTCTTTAAGGCTTCAATGATTTCTTCTGTTTCAACCATGTAATCCTTAATATTTCCCCTGCAGTAGCTATTTATATGAGCAAGATGAATTGAGTTTCCATCAGCAAGCTCTATAGCTTCCAAAGCTCCTTGAATATTTGATCCATAGGACATGGTTCCTGCATGAAATGCAACATAGGAGTGTTTGTCATTTGCTATTTTGATTGCTCTTTTTGTTGCATCACTGGTAAGGGGATAATGTCCTCCCAATAGCTTGATTCCTATTGCTCCTCTATTAAAACAACTTTCTATTAAATCACTTATCTCATCATTTGATGGATTATTAGTCTTAACTGTATGTTCAGGTCTAACATATTCTATACAAGCTATATTTAGTCCTACACCGTGATCCTTGGCAATCTCCATAACACCTTCAATTGGTCCTGACATATCCAAGGCACTGGTTACACCAGCCTGGGCAAGCATTTTATGACCATATTTCCCCCCTAGCCAAGTTGAAGCATGCATATGCAAATCAACCAATCCTGGGACTACTAACATTCCATTTACATCAAAGCTTTCTTCTGCTGTTGTTGCTGATATATTATCATCTATTTTCGCAATTTTCCCATCTTTAATACCAATGTCCTTTATATCATTTAAGTCTGTATTGGGATCAACAACTAAACCATTCTTTATTATAACATCAAACTCATAGGCCATATTTCATCCCTCCCAAAGATATTTAACCTAATACTTTTAACGCAGTCCTTGTCATAAGTTCTACCCCTGAAGCTAAAACACTTTCATCAAAGTCAAAATAGAAATCATGATGACCTGCAGTCATATTAGCTCCTATCTGAAGATATGTTCCTATTCCACCATTCTGTTGCACAATGGACATAAAGTGAGAATAATCCTCAGCTGCTCCAAAATCTGAGTTTTCTGTTATATTCTTGAAGTAATCCATCTCTTGGGCAACTTCCTTAATTATTTGAATCATCTCTGGACTGCTATAACCACTCTTTGTTCCACCCACAATTTTAATATCATAGTCCACATCATACATCTTTGCAGCACCTTCAACAACTCTTCTTGCACTTTCATGCATAAAGTCATCTATTTCTGAGGTTAAACCTCTGGTCTCTATTTTTAAGATGGCATTTGGTGGAATTACATTTCTTCCCTGTCCAGCATTTAATATTCCAACGTTAATCCTAGATGTTCCTTTTCCATGTCGTGTAATGGCATGAAGATTAATGGCTGTAGTTGCAGCAGCCAATAGTGCATTTCTTCCTTCTTCAGGAGCTGCAGCAGCATGGGCAGGAATTCCTTTGAACTTTATATCCAGCTTCGTAGTCGCAAGGAAGCCTTCAGTTCCACAAATAATATCCCCAACTTTCTTGGATTGAAAACCTATATGTGCACCAATTATATAATCAACACCATCAACTGCTCCTGCAGAAACCATTGCTCTAGCTCCACGAACACCTTCTTCACCAGGCTGGAATATAAGTCTTATAGTACCCTTAATGTCATCCTTCATATTAGATAGGACCTCAGCTAATCCAAGACCCATTGCTGTATGACCATCATGACCACAAGCATGCATAGCCTTTTCATTTACAGATGAGAATCCTTCCCTATATGGTCTATGTTTATCATCCTTTGCCTCATCAATATCATTGGAGTCCATATCAAATCTAAAAGCAAATGTGGGGCCTTCTCCACACTTAAGTTCTGCAATAACTCCCGTAAGACCACCTTCCATGTTCTTGACTATTTCAGGATTAGCTCCCTGCGAAACAGCTCTTTCCATAAAGACTGCTAATTCTTCATCACTGGGTACACCCATCATATCTTCCTTTGTTACCGCATCTTTTCCATATCTAACCTCGTATCCAAGATTCTGTAAAGTATCCACCACAACTGAAGCAGTTCTAAACTCAGTCCATCCTGGTTCTGGATATTTATGGAAACTTCTCCTGTATTCAATCACCTTATCTTCCACCGACATAACCAATTCTTTAACTCGATCCATATTAATCTCCTTCCTGTGCCAATTTTAATGATGCATGAAGTAATAACTCAGTGCCTTTAACGATATCATCCATATCGGTAAATTCCTCAATATTGTGGCTTATACCATTTTTACTTGGTACAAATATCATTCCTGCTTGGGCTATATCAGCCATATGCATGGCATCATGACCCGCTCCACTATGCATAACCTTATAATCTAGACCTATTTCCTCAGCAGTATCCACTAAAGTATCAATAACCTTACTAGACAATTTAACAGGTTCATCATCTGTTAATATCTCATACTCGACCTCAACAGGTCTGTTGGATTTAATAGCTTCTATTAACTGGATAACCTTTCCTACGGCAACTTTCTTATCATCACTATTAATATCTCTTACATCTATTCCCATTTCCACAGCTCCAGGAATTACATTCATAGCACCTGGCTTAACATATACATACCCTACCGTACCAACTGTTGCTGGTCCTGCTTCATATTTCGCTATTCTCTCAACTCCAAGTATTAGTTCACTGGCAGCTGTAAGGGCATCTTTTCTGATGTTCATGGGAGTATTCCCTGAATGATCAGCTACCCCTTTAAATTTAACTCTAAATCTTGTGGGCGCAGCAATAGATGTAACAATGCCTACAGGAATACTTTCAGTTTCTAGAACCGGTCCCTGTTCGATATGCATCTCGATAAAGGAATAGACATCTCCTTTATTAAGCACTGCCCCTTCTATTTCATCTGGTTTATAACCATTATCCTCAAGAGCTTTATATAAGCTAGTACCTTCTTTATCCACGTATTTACTTAAGTCCTTTAGACTGATTTTCCCTGAAATAACCTTACTCCCAAGGGTTGCACCTCCAAATCTGCTGGATTCCTCAGCTGATAAGTTAACAACTTCAATAGGTCTTAGGGTTTCAATATTATTTTCATTTAATACTCTTATAACCTCAAGGGCTGCTATTACACCAACTATTCCATCATAATTACCACCTTCAGGAACAGTATCAAGATGTGATCCAATTGCAACAGGAGCAATGTCCATTTTGCCTTCTCTTCTTCCAGACATATTGCCAAAAGCATCAATGCTTACCCTTAGACCCAACTCCTCCATAACATCCTTTAGATAATTTCTAGCATCCATATCTTCCTTTGAAAAAGCAAGGCGGGTTACCCCGCCATTTGATAGCTCTCCAAATTTAGAAATATTATTAAAGTCTTTTTCTATCCTGCTTTTATTGATCTTCATTCTAATCACCTCTAAACTAGTAAGAACATGGCAACTATAGCCGCTATGATCATCCCTGGTGCATTTCTCTTTGCTACTTCCATTGGACTTACATCAGCAATTGTAGCACATACAATAGTAGCTCCAGCGATTGGGGACATGGTTCTACCTAATGCTCCCCCTAATGCTGCCAAACTTCCCATATTGATCATCTCTAATCCAAACATCTGAGCCTGTGGAGTTACAGCTTCATTAAATGCGAATGCAGCAGCATCTCCAGAGCCTGATATTACTCCTAAAATGAACGGTCCAAATGTGGCTGCAACCTTTACTATACTTTCTGTATTTACCAATAAATTTATAAATGCTTCTACTATTCCAATAGCTTCCATTCCTGCTACAAACACTGCTGCAGCAATTATTATACCCATTATGTTAGCATAAGCATTTCCCATTCCATCAAAGAATGCTTTAGTGACATCCTGAGGTTTTGTTCTCGTTACTAACACTGCTATCATAGCTCCTATTAACATGGCTTGTGGTACTCCCATTGCCATGGCTGGAACAATTGTTGAACCAAGAACCAGAATAACTATTGGAATTATTGGAACAATGGCAAATAATACATTTGCTTTCTCAACTTCCTTATTATCTTCTAATCTTGCTTCTCCTCCTTCAACAACATATCCTTTATCCTCTTTAAGTAGTTTAGCAACTATTGCCAGAGCCACTGCACCAATTAATATTGATGCGATATCTGCCATGTAATGAACGCTAATTACATCCATTACTTCAACTGCTGCCATTTCCGCAACAAATGCATTATGGGATAATCCTGGACTTAGCATGCTACCGAAGGTTCCCGCTAATACTGCTGCTCCTGCTATAGCTGGTGCAACTCCTGCTGCTATTAGTATGGGAATAAATATCGCTCCCACTGCTGCAGATGTTCCAGCGGCACTTGGAAGTGCAATGTTAATAGCAAATGTAGCTAGTGCAGCTCCTGGTATAAGTATTGCTCTAAACTTGCTTAAAACACCAACTACTAGATTAACCAAATGCTGATCACACTTAGTAAGCTTCATTACAAATGCAAAACCCATTACAGAACAAATGGCTGTGATTAAACCACCTGTTGTCATTCTTGATGCAAATGCATCCAATGCAACCATTGGTTTTAATGATAATAGAGCCATAAGAAGACCTGCTCCAAAGAGAACCATCCTTGATTCATACTGCTTTACCAATAAGTACACTGCTCCAATAAGTACTAAAATACCAACATACATCATTTCACATACCTCCTCAAATTTTTATAATAAGTTTGAGTAGATAATAAATTCAGTTGAAACCAATATGTAGAATCAGCTTTATAGTTTCTAGAATTCATATATCTCTCAACAATTAAAGCCTTATTCTGTGTGTTTTACCTTAATATAACTATAACACTATACAGTGTAAAGTTAAAGAATTATGATAGATTAATATCCAAGGCACATGTTATGTGCCCTGGATATTCCCTAAACTAAACACTTTTCAAATATGTTATTATTCTTCAGTGCTTTTACCAGTGTTTCTCCCATGGAATCAGGGGTGGGTGCCACCAGAACACCACACTCTTCAAGGGTTGCAATTTTATCAGAGGCTTTACCCTTTCCTCCTGATATTACAGCACCGGCATGGCCCATTCTTTTGCTTGGAGGGGCTGTTTTTCCACCTATAAAGGCTACAACTGGTTTAGTCATATTCTCTTTAATCCAGTAAGCAGCTTCCTCTTCAGCACTTCCTCCGATTTCACCGATCATAACCACTGCATAAGTATCATCATCCTCATTAAACATCTTCAGTACATCTATGAAATCTGTTCCGTTTATAGGATCCCCACCTATACCCACAGCAGTGGACTGTCCAATGCCTCTAGTGGAAAGTTGATGAACTGCTTCATAGGTCAATGTTCCTGACCTTGAAACTACTCCCACATGACCTTTTTTATGAATGTAACCTGGCATTATTCCTATTTTACACTCATCTGGAGTGATTACCCCTGGACAATTAGGTCCAATTAATCTTGTTTTTCTGTCTTTTAGATATGCCTTAACTTTAACCATATCCAATACTGGTATTCCTTCAGTAATGCAAATAACTAACTCCATCCCTGCATCAGCAGCTTCCATGATAGCATCTGCTGCAAATTGTGGTGGAACATATATAACTGACACATTGGCTTTTGTTTCATTTACTGCTTCCTTCACTGTATTAAATATTGGAACTCCTTCCACCTGTGTTCCACCTTTAAATGGTGTAACACCAGCAACTATATTGGTTCCATATTTAATCGCCTGCTGGGTATGAAATAGACCTGTTGCTCCTGTAATCCCCTGAACTAATACTTTAGTTTCCTTACTTATCAAGATGCTCATTACATCACCGCCTTATCATTGACTAGTTTAACAATTTTACTAGCACCTTCTGCTAATGAGGATGCAGCAATTAGGTCAAGTCCTGATTCTGAAAGAATCTTTTTACCCAACTCAACATTTGTTCCTTCTAATCTAACCACAAGGGGAACTTTTAAATCCAGTTCTTTAGCTGCTGCAACTACTCCTTCAGCTATAATATCACATTTCATAATTCCACCAAAAATATTTACCAATATTCCCTTTACATTGCTATCTGATAATAGAATCTTGAAAGCTTCAGTAACCTTTTCCTTAGTGGCTCCACCTCCTACATCAAGAAAGTTAGCTGGTGAGCCTCCATAATAATCAATCATATCCATAGTTGCCATGGCTAGCCCTGCACCATTGACCATACAACCAATATTTCCCGTTAATGATATATAACTTAAATCATGCTTTGAAGCTTCAATCTCCCTTGGATCTTCTTCTGTCAAATCCCTTAACTCAAGCAAATCTTTGTGGCGATACAAGCTATTACTATCAAAGGATATCTTTGCATCAAGGGCTATTATTCTTTTATCACCTGTTAATACCAGTGGATTTATCTCCACAATGTTACAGTCATTATCCATAAATAGCTTGTACATATTAATTACTAGCATTGAGGCTTCCTTAAAAGCTTCCTTAGGTATTCCTATATTAAATAAAAGTCTTCTTACTTGAAATTCCTGTAATCCCACTGAAGTGTCAATTACTTCCTTAAATACCTTTTCAGGTGAATGTTCAGCTACCTCTTCAATATCCATTCCACCTTCAGCTGAACCTATTATAACAACACCGGAAGTGCTTCTATCCACAATGAAGCTTAAGTAATATTCTTTTTCAATATCAAGCCCTTGCTCTATAAGTAATTGATTAACCACCTTTCCTTCTGGACCTGTTTGAGGAGTTACTAAAGTTGCACCTAGAATGTTCTTTGCTGCACTCTCCACTTCCTCCAGACTTTTGGCGATCTTCACCCCTCCTGCCTTTCCCCTTCCACCTGCGTGGATTTGAGCCTTGACAGCAACCACAGCTGATTCCATTGATTTAGCAGCTTTTAATGCATCTTCAACGGTTAATGCATGTACTCCATTTGGTACAGGTATATTATATTTTTTCATAATATTCTTAGCCTGATACTCATGTATATTCATCCATCTACCCCCTTTATAAGTTCTTAAAAAAATAATTAAACTCTCAATTACATATACCCTTAAGATCTTCATATAACCTAATAATCAAAAACAAAAAAAGAAAAACCCTGATTATATCAGGATTTCAGTCATCACCTTATTAGCCTTTGTACTTTGTATTATATCCAGGATTGTTTTCTGGTCTTAGTTCATTGGGATAATTAATATCTGATCTTAAATCTAATGATATCTTCTTAAGGTTCTTATAAATCTCATAAGGATTACTAATTCCATAGAGTTTATTCATTACCCTTCTTCTATTATCTCCGTGACCGATGTAGTTATCGTTGATGATTAATGTACCCAATCCTCTGGTGTTTTCCAATGGGTTTACATTGACTTCTATGTCAGTTATGGAATCAAGTGATATGGATTTATAATCTATTCCCCATAGTCCCGATCTAATTATTACTCGTTTGTCAGTATACGCAAAATATACATTCTCATAATTAAGAAATAACCTTATCATATTTCCTGTACCTATCCAGAATGGCATCATATGTAGCAGCATAAAAGGTCCTAAAAAGAATAACGGTGCTTCTCTTCCGATGGCAACCAATATTCCAATGTCAATTGCACCCCATATCATACCGATTATAAACATGGGCAACCCTTTTAACAGATGTATAGTCCTGTTTGGTCTATCACTCCATATCATCCTCTCATTATTGGTTAGAACATCATAGAATTCTCTTTCATACATTTGACCACCCCCTAGATTAACTAATATAATTATACTTCTTTAGGTGACATTAGTTAACCCCTTAAATAGGAAAAAGCCTTCGCCCTTAAGCGAAAGCTTTATATTAGTTTGCCATGAATAATTCGATATCACTATCCACATCTTTAATTGTACCAATTCCAAAGGTTTCAACCAATACATTTGCTACATTTGGTGAAAGGAATGCTGGTAATGTTGGTCCTAAGTGTATATTCTTAACTCCTAGGTATAATAGTGCTAATAAAACAATTACCGCTTTCTGCTCATACCATGCAATATTATAAGCTATGGGCAACTCATTAATATCATTTAACTCAAATACTTCCTTTAGCTTCATTGCTATTACAGCCAATGAGTATGAGTCATTACATTGCCCTGCATCAAGAACTCTCGGTATTCCACCAATATCTCCCAAGTTAAGCTTGTTGTATCTGTATTTTGCACATCCTGCTGTAAGAATTACTGTGTCCTTCGGTAATGCCTTGGCAAAATCAGTATAATAGTTTCTTCCGTTTTGTCTACCATCACATCCAGCCATTACAAAGAATTTCTTAATTGCACCAGTCTTAACTGCATCCACAATCTTATCAGCCAAAGCAAATACTTGCGCATGGGCAAATCCACCTACAATCTTTCCTGTTTCAATCTCAGTTGGAGCTGCAAGACTCTTAGCATGTTCAATCAGGGCTGAGAAATCCTTAGCTTTTCCTTCTACTCTATCTGGAATGTGCTTAAATCCAGGATATCCTGATGATCCAGTTGTATATACTCTATCAACATAATCAGCCTTAGGTGGTACAATACAGTTAGTTGTGAAAAGAATCACTCCATTGAATTTCTCGAATTCCTCTCTTTGCTGCCACCATGCATTTCCATAGTTACCTACAAAGTGATCATACTTCTTGAATGCCGGATAGTAGTTTGCTGGTAACATCTCTCCATGAGTGTAAATATCCACACCTTGGTCTTTTGTTTGCTCTAGTAATTCTTCAAAATCCTTTAAGTCATGTCCTGATACTAGAATTCCAGGATTGCTTCTTACTCCTATGTTAACTTCTGTAATTTCAGGATTTCCATAAGTAGATGTATTGGCTTTGTCAAGAAGAGCCATTGTGGTTACTCCATACTTACCTGTTTCCATAGTAAGGGCAATCAAATCCTCAGCACTTAAACTATCATCCATAGTAGCTGCTAGAGCCTTTCTAATAAACTTGGATACTTCTTCATCTTCATACCCAAGATTTCCTGCATGCTCAGCATATGCTGCCATTCCCTTTAATCCATAAATCATTAACTCTCTAAGGGATCTAACATCTTCATTTTCTGTAGCTAAAATTCCTACTTCCTTGCTTTCTGATTTATATACAATCTCATGGTTTTCATTAACACTAAAAGTGGATACATCCATAAGATTACTTAAGTCCACATCTTTTTTAGTTAAGGTTTCTTTTATCTCATCTCTCTTTACCAATACTTCCTTTATTTTCTGGAAAAATCTATCTCTATCAAAGTTTGCATTTGTGATGGTCATAAATAGCCCATCAATGATAAGTCTATCCATTCCTTCTACCTTAATATTTAAGTTATCAGCCTTTAATCCAACCTCTGATATTCCCTTTAATGCATATATCATTAAATCCTGAAGATTTGCAACCTCACTGGTTTTTCCACAAACTCCAACTTTTGTACAGCCTATCCCTTTCAAGGCCTCCTGGCATTGAAAACAGAACATTTTATTCTCACTCATTGTGTCTTCCTCCTTGATATTGTTAATCTTTTATAAAACTCACAAAGACTATTATAGTAGAAGAAACTTAATATTTACGTAACGTTTGTTACCAAATGAGAATTTATATCAAAATAAAAAACTTCCCGATTAAAACTCACCTCGAGAAGCTCTTATCTTAATTTTAATAATCAATTCCTGCAGCTTTTATTCTTTCTGGATATGCAACAGAACATGGAGTAACTCCATAAACCATACCACAACCCTCACATTTAGTTTCAAGATGAGTCATAGATACATCTCCACCACATTCAATGCAAGTTATTACAACGCCTTCAGGCATTGGTCTTGTGTTAAAACCCATCATTCTTATCTTATCAACTACTGCTTTACCGCTACCAAAACTTCCAGTACATCCATCATGCATAGTATTTTCCTCCTAATCATTTTCTAATATATTACCCTTACGCAGATCGCTTCTCATTTGTTGTATATAAAGATCCATCTCTTCTAACTTATGAAGAATTTCTTTCTCTTCCTTTGTAGTATCAATGACTTCAGAAATACCCCCATTCTTAATTACAATCCTCTTATCTGCTATAAGTGCCAATGTGGGATCGTGGGTTGCCATCAATACTATCTTATCCTCAGATACCAACAAATCTAATGCTTTTCTTCTATCTATGCCTGCATTTTCAATTTCATCGATTAAAACAATTGGTGATGAGCTTAAGATAGCAGTATCAGCTATCATAAGAGCCCTAGATTGCCCCCCGCTTAAGGCTGTTACTGGAGTGTCCAGTTGGAACTTCTCACCAGCCAGGTTGTTTGCCTGTTGAATTATCCTTTCTATTGTTCCTTCAATATCAACAACCATCCTGCTCTCAGCATGAAGTTGTAAGAACTCCATTACTGTTAAGTCCATTACAAAGTTCATGTTCTGGGATAATTGAGCAACCAATTTATTGTTTGATGAAAATCTCCATTTTTTATCAGGAAGTTCTCCATTTATAAGGATTGTTCTTCCTGTTGGAGTATCATTTTGTGCTGTCCATTCGATATCAGCCAGAAGTCTTGATTTACCTGAACCGGTTGGACCTACTATTGAAACAATTTCTGACTTTCTAATGGTTAGTTCATTGAAGCCTTCCCTTTCACCAGATTTATTGTTTCCAGGTAATATGGATAAAGAATAGATTCCCTTATCTTCTTCCACTTCTAAAAAGCTATTCATTTGCTGGATGAAAAGATCAAGGCCTTCAAGAAGAACTTCCTTATCAATTGCCATATCTTCAATATACTCACTGGATAGGCTATCCAAATATTCATTAAAAGTTAAATTCTCTCTACCTTCTATTTCAATTTTATTATCCTGAAAATAAGCTAAAGAAAAAGGGTACTTGTCTAATAATTCCTCAATTGTCATATTATACATAGTCATCACCTAAGTCGATTTTTCTTACATTCCCCATTTGAAAATCACTTCCTATTCTGGTTTCACCCAAGCAATATGAACACATTGCACTGGGCATAGGATATCTTAATTCCATACCTTGTACACTATTTATACTGCTATCTTTATCATATAATAGTGTACTTAACTCATATGCCCCTTGTCCTGTCAACCCATTTATATGCATAGTCATAGCCTTAGGATTAACTGAATTTACTTTTGAGGCAAACACTTCTCTTTCTGCCTGGGATACTATATCCCCTTTTGTAATTACAACAATATCAGCAGCCTTTAACATGGGTCCTATCTTCTTTGGAGTATTGATCCCCGATAGATTGTCTATTACACATACACCTTTTATTTCCTTTATATAAGGTGAACATCTATTACAAAGTCCTGCCGATTCGGTAATCAAAAGGTCTAGGTTTGTTTTTCTACCCCATTGTACAACTTCTTCAATATTTGAAGCAAAGTAGTGATCTGGGCATAATGCTCCAGAAAGACCTTTCTTAACAGGAATTCCTGCCTTTTCATATAATATGTCATCATCTGTTGATAGACAGTCAAACTTGACCACACCAACTTTAAGGTTCCTTTTTTTCATGGCATCTATGGTTTTTAGAATGATACTTGTCTTACCTGATGATGGTGGACCAGAGAAAATCACTAAATTCATTGTTTTCCTCCTGATTCTTCGTAAAACATATCCAAACAATGTTTAATTAGTTCGCCAATATCATTATGGCTATTTATAAACTCCCAACCAACCCAAAAGAAACCTTGGTCCTCATCTAAATTATTCTCAACATTTGGATTTACTGATGGAAACTTTCCATTGGTTGATAGTAACTGACCTACTTCCTCTGATAGAAAGAAATCCACAAGAGGTTTTACCTTTTCCTTACTTGATTTCTTTGTAAGGAGGAATATTGGGCTAATTACAGCTCCTTCTTTTGGCCATACTGGTTTTAAAGGACTATCTTCTCTTACCATTTTTGCAAAAAGATAAGGCATTACAGTAACTGTCGGTATTCCAGACGAAGTATTTCTTATGTTTGATTTCACCATTTCAGCTGGTGTCATACTTCTCATATGAGCTTTGCCTAATTTTCTTATACCCTCTTCACCAAATTCCTTATATATGCTTAATAAAAGTGCATTAAATAAGTCAAAGTCATTTAATGGGAGGGATATGGATCTTTCAAATTCAGGACTTAGTAAATCTTCCCACGATAATGGCATCTTCCTTCCATTTAGTTCTTCAGTATTAACCAAGAATACAGCTGGAACAACTCCCATTATAGTATATTGACCCTTAGGATCTTTTAAAGATATTTTATCATTATCAAAATCAGGATTTAGTCTGTCAAACCCTGAAATATCTTCAAATACCCCTTGAGATTTAAGTCTACCCATCAGTTTCTCATCAAAGAACAGATCAAAGCCTGCACTCATGAATATATCCGCAATTCCTACTTCAGTCATATCAACCATTGCTTCTCTAATCCAATCAACACCAATATTAGCTGCTTTCAGCTCGTAATCTATTCCTTCTGGGAAGGTATCTTTATTATCATCCAACCATTTGGTAAAGTTTTCCATTAAAGGGATTCTTACAGGGCAAGGTAGCACTCCCTCTATTCTTATCTCCCCACCCTTATTCTTTTTTACATCAGATAGGGATGAATCCATAGAATCTCTGGTTTGTTCTATTATATCCACTAACTTCTGTTCAAAAATATCTAAATTTACTTTCTTTGTCTTACAAGCCAACTCCAGACTTATGGTTTTACCCATTACCTTTCTCATGGCTTCATTTTTTAAGTGTTCAAACCCATTGGCAGCAAACACATCTATTGTCTCTGGATATTTTTCCGTTATATCAAAAACCTTTTCTTTTACATCAAAGTATTTATTCACAAACTCTCCTCCTTATACTTACTCCACTCTACATTATATATAATAATTAAAATATATTACGTAACAAATGTTACCTAATGATAAATGGTCCAATAATTGGACCATTTAACCTAGAATATCACCTTTTTTTACTTTTTTATCAGGTGTAATTAACACCACACCACCATCAGAATAAGTTCCAAGAACCAGAACTTGGGAGTTTAGTCCTGCAATTTTTCTAGGAGGAAAATTAACTACAGCTAAAACTTGCTTTCCAATAAGCTCTTCAGGATTATATTGCTCAGTTATCTGAGCACTGGAATCCTTTATCCCTACAGATTCGCCAAAGTCCACCTTCAGTCTATATGCAGGCTTTTTAGCCTTCTCAAGAACTGAGGCTTCAATAATTTCTCCTACTCTTATATCCAGCTTCAAGAAATCATCAAAAGTTATTAAATCCTTAATCTCCACTTTACCACCTGATTCTTTCATAGTTTACATATCTATAGTAAATATCGTCTTGTCTAAATACTTCTGATTCCTCCACAACTTCCCAATCATCATCTAAATCAAGGTTAGGTATAAATGTATCAGTAGACTTGAAGTCCTTAAAAATCTTTGTTATGTATGCTTTATTGCAGAATAAAAGAAGCTGTCTAGCAATTGTTCCCCCTCCTGTAACAAATACTTCCTTCTCCTTATTAGGGTTAATCTCCTTTAGTAAAGGGAACAAATCCTCCAGAGAGTTTACTATTATGAATCCCTCTTTCTTAAAATCCTTGTTTCTTGTAACAATAATATTAACTCTATTCTCCAATGGATTTTGTCCAGGTATTGATTCCAAGGTTTTTCTTCCCATTATTACTATATGACCTTCTGTTATTCTTCTAAATCTATGAAGATCCTCTTCTATTTCAACTAACATTTGTCCGTTAAATCCTATTTTCCAATTGCCATCAACTGCAAAGATTAAATTCATCTACTTTTCCCCCTAAGCTTTAAAATTATATATTGGAGCTACCCTATCTATTATATCAACTGTATCACCAATTGCTCCAATTATTTCTTCCATACTCTTATATGCAAATGGACTTTCATCCAATGTTCCCTTGTGAACAGATGTTGAGTAAATTCCTTCCATTGCCTTTTTGAATTCTACAAGAGAACCTTCATCGCTTGCCATCTTTCTACTCATGACCCTACCTGCCCCATGGGGTGCTGAGTAGTTCCACTCCTTGTTACCTTTACCTCGAGCAATTAGTGAACCATCTCTCATATTAATTGGTATTAGAAGTATCTCATTCTTATAGGCAGAAATAGCGCCCTTTCTAGTTATGTTATCCTTGAAGTCAATATAATTGTGAATTGTATGGAAGTATTTAAACTTACTTAAAGATTTGTCCAATATTTCCCTGGTTATTGATTCTCCCATGACTTCTCTATTCAATTTTGCATATTCTTGAGCTATGTTCATGTCATGGAGATAATCCTCTCTATCCTTTCCCTCAAGATAACAGAGTTCCTTAGAATACTTGTCCCCCTTATTCTTCACTGCAAGTTTCTGATAATAATCAGCTATTTGCTTACCCATATTTCTACTTCCACTATGAATTATAAGGTATAGGGTATCTTTAGAATCTTTCCCAATTTCTATGAAGTGATTTCCTCCTCCTAAAGTACCAATGCTCTTTTCAAATCTATCTTGATTTCTAAGGTGCTTATAACATCTTAAATCATTGATTTGATTGAACCTAACTATGGGATCTCTATGAGTCTTTGTACCAGAAGGAATATTCCTTCTTATGTGTTCATCCAATTTCCTTAGGCCAACTTCTATATTCCCCAACTCAATTGTTAGCATTCCACAGCCTATATCGACACCAACAATATTAGGAATTACAATATTACCCATATTACACGTAAATCCTATTACACACCCTATTCCTTGGTGAACATCAGGCATTATTCTTACATTCTTCCCAACCATATAATCCTGATCAAGGAGCTTCTTTATTTGATCTTTAGCACCATCTTCTATGTTTTCTGTAAACACAATGGCAGTTGAGAATTCTCCTATGATTTTCATAAAATCACATCCTTAAATACAAATATACCCAAACCAGTGAGTTAATTATATCAAATTCTGCAAGAAAATTTCTTATGACTGTTGAAACCTTTTTGTATTCTGATTGTAATGCAATTGTAAATTGAACTAAAGTGGCTAAAATGCTAGAATATACTTATAGAAGTAATGTCCTATTTAGGAAAGAGAGGCGATAAGAATGAAGAAAATACTAATTTTAATAATATCATTGGTACTGGTAGTTTCCTTAGCTGCTTGTTCACCAAAAGAAACAGAAACGCCGGTTGAACCTGCTCCTCCTGCTGAAGAGCCCGCTGAGGAACCAGTTGAGGAGCCAGGCGAAGAAATGGTAGAACAGCAATCAGCTGATGTAACCTTATATTTTGGTAACAATGAGTATATTGTTACAGGTGATGAACAATACGAGTATATGCTTACAGAGATTCAAACCATAACTTATGGTGAAATATGTTTAGAAGAAGCAATTGTTAGAGCATTAATGGCTGGTCCCATTGACACTGATACTTTGAGTACAGGATTTCATGAGAATGTAGTTCTAAACTCCGTTGATGTATTTGATGGTATTGCCTATGTGGATTTTTCAAGCGAAGGATTATATGGAGGATCTATGCAGGAGAGCTATATTATCAGTCAAGTGGTAGAATCTCTTACTTCCCTTGATTCAGTAGATAAAGTACAGTTCTTGGTGGATGGTCAAGAAGCTGAATCATTAATGGGACACATAGACATAAGATATCCCTTTGAAGGAGTAGAAAAGTAATATTTTTAGGCTAGGATAATTATCCTAGCCTAATTTATTATTTCATTAATATGGTATTACCTGCTGGATCTTTTGTAATAACCTCTCCTTCCAGATGTTTCTCATAAATATATCCAGCCTCATCCAAAGCTTCTAGTATTTTCCCCATTCTTTCCTTGGGTACTCTTAGGGTGTAATAGTCCAGGCCAGATTCCTTTTCACCTGGTGCTTTAGCTCCTCTGCCATTCCACACATTCATCCCAATGTGATGATGATATCCACCAGTTGATATGAAGTAGGCACTTCCTGCCAGGGTACTAACAAGATTAAATCCTATTGTATTGTAGAATTTCAAAGCCTTATCAAGATCATCCACATGAAGATGAATATGACCAAGAATGGTATCTTTTGGAATTCCTTTAAATTCTTTATCTTTGCCAAGATCCATTAGTTGTCTGTAATTTAGAGGTTCTGTTACCATTTTTACATGATCATCATTATACTCCCACTTATCCTTATCAACATCTGAATATATCTCTATTCCATTGTCTTCAGGATCCTGAATGTATAGAGCTTCACTAACTCCATGATTTGATCCACCCAATCTATCATACCCCACATTGACCAGATGGTTAATAAAACTTCCTAAATCTTCCCTACTGGGAAGCAATATGGCAAAATGGTACAATCCTGTCTTGCCTCTGCTCTTTGGAACAAACCCACTTTCAGTTCTTAGCGTTAAGAACTTATTCTTACCATCCAATGAAAATACCACTTTATCAGCTGATACTTCTAAGAGTTTAAATCCCATTACTTCATCATAGAATTTAGTCATTTTATTCAGATCAATAACCTTTAAAACTATTTCTTCAGGATGTATTAGTCCATCATTATGAAAATTATACATATTAATCACCTTCTATATATTAGTGGTGATTATATACCCAAATAAATCCGATTCTAACTAAGTAAGTTTTATCATTCCCATCATAAGAGCAATCCAAAGGACAATTCCAAACAATAATAGTAATATGCCAATTTTTTTAAGCAATGCAGACTTAATGAAATAACCAATTATGTAAAAAACCAATGCAGCTATAAATACTCCATACACACTGGATATAAGTCCCATACTAACTCCTCCTTTTACCCAGAGATTTGAATATTATATAAGGAATAAATCCTGCAATAAAAACAAACTCCTTTGCCATGTACGCAATCGAACCATCAATTCTAAACTGTCTGGGAATCTGATCAGGTAGGAATGGATATAGTATTCCAAGAATTAGAAATGGTACTATCAATACAACAACATCAAGTTTCTTCAATTTAATCACCTCACGGGATTTTTACCCAATTTTAATCCATAACTTAACCATTGTTTAAAAATTTCGAAAAATGCCTAATCCCTATTGCACCAATGGGAGCTGTTATTACAATGGCTAATACTGATACTGCAAGAATCATATCTCCACTGACTACTCCATAAGCAAGAGGCACTGAACCCATTGCTGCCTGAACTGTGGCTTTTGGAGTATATGATACTGCCACAAATAGCCTCTCCTTTTTATTTAAGTTGCTTCCAATAAGAGATATGAAAACACCTATAGACCTCATTAACAAGCCACCAAGTATGAGTATGATTCCTAATCTTCCAGCATTTAGGGCAACACTTAAATCAACTTGTGCACCAACAAGTACAAACAACAGTATTTCAGCTAATACCCAGATTTTATTGAACTTCAATGCCAATCTTTTTGCTACAACATTTCTTCTTAAAAGAATGACAAACCCTATTGTCATTACACCTAGCAACCCGGCTATTTGTATCCTGGAAGATAATATATTTTCTAGTTCCATCATCAATATTGCCACACCAACTATCATAAGTACCTTTTTTGTATCTCTAATATGGTACTTTTTAAATAGAAACACCAATACAAGACCTATAATAAATCCAATTCCTATGCCCAGTATTATTGATGTTGGAACTTTTAGAAATTGGAGTAATATATTGATTTTCTCACCAGTATACAGACCCAGAAAACTTGAAAATAT
>JAUWAD010000043.1 GCA_030602225.1 Bacillota bacterium
ATCTATAAAGTTTATTCCATTCTTATGTGCTTCCCTTAACATATCCGTTGCCAGTTCCTGGGTTACCCTTTGAATTGGTATTCCTCCAAATCCCACAGAAGAAACTAAAAAGTCAGTTCTTCCAAGTACTCTCATCTCCATGTAATTCCCTCCCAAGTAGTATTACATTCATTATACACTGGGGAAAAAAAAGAGTAAACCAAATATAGGACCTATGCAAACTTGCATGAATCTTTTGAAGACCTTACGAGTAATACAATCTATATATTCTCTATGTTTTGAGTATATATAGTGCACCACTGGATTTAATTTGGTAAAATAGAACAATAAGAGGTATTTTTTGAATATTATGATTTTATAAGCTTATACCTCTTATAATAAGCCTCATATAAGTACCACTATAAAAATAAATGGAGTGACTGATTATGGAAAAAAATGCAATTAAAGAATTAGAAAGAATCAAAAAATTGTATGATAAAACACAGTTTTATTGTTCTACTGATCCAGAAGTTGCTTTGAGTCAAGCACGAAAATCTGCTGAAGCTATATGCAAAAGCGTCTATTCAAAGTCAATTTCCAAAAATGGTAAACCTGTAGAAAAGATGATGTTAGAGGAGTTAATCAATGGACTTAGTAGGGAAGATGTTATCCCAAAATTCATAAGGATTAATCTCAAGACTATTCAAGAATTTGGCAATTTTGGGGTTCATGATCAAGGAGATGAAAATGAATTAATTGACGAAGTTTATATTCGTCCTTGCTTCACAGCTCTAGGTACAGTTTTCTCTTGGTATGTATCTAACTTTACATCTAACAGTAGTGACTTAGATGGGCTATTAAATTTAGAAAAAACAAATACTTCTACATCACCCCCTTCCATTACAAAGCCTGGATTAAATCAATCTGTTAGAGGTAATAAGAATAATTTGGTGGTTGTGGGTAACCATGCCCCTCCCTCTAGAATATTTGAAGAAGACTTGGCCACTGGAGTATATTTCGATATTTTAAGGTCTATTGGATATGATAAGAATCTTAAGTTCACCTTTGAGAAGGCATCCTTTGATCAATCTTTCAAGTTATTAAAAAGAGGAAAAGCAGATTTGTTTATCGGACCTAATAAAACCTTGGACAGGGAAAAAAGCTTTCACTACTCTAGCCATCCCCTGCCAAAAGTAATGAAGGCCTTTTTTACATCCATGGATGCAAGTCCAATAATTGACTATGATGACTTATACACAAAAACTATCATAACAATGAAAAATGCATTCTATAGTGATAACTTTAATAATGATCCAAATATTACCAGGTTAGAAGTTGCAAATTATGAAACTGGAGTATCAATGGTTGAGAGGAATCCAAAGTATGCTTTGATTATGCCAGAGATGCAAGGGGATTACCTGCTAAGTGAAATGGACATTGATCTGGTTAAATCTCCCTTAAAAATAGATGGGGCAGATTCATATATTGTATATAGCAAATTCTTAGATCAAGATTATATCAATGAAATTGAAGAAGGATTGGATAGGCTAATAAAAAATGGTAGCTACTATGAAATATTAGACATGTACTATTAATTATAATAATAACTTAGATGAGGTAATAAACAATGATACTAGATGAAAAATATCCCAAGAATAAATTAATACTTCCCTTCATTTACTCAGAAACTCAATATGATTCTATTCTAGATAAACTATTTAAAGAAAAGTGGAGTGTAGATTCACCCCTTAACTCCAACGAGTTTTTTTCACATGTTGAAACTTTGTTGGATTATGAAAATCATCAGTCCATAGGTTGCTCTTTTATCAAGAGTTTTGAGAAGAAACCCATTAATCTAGTGAAGAAGGAGCCGCAGGAAGTAGTTGCTTCAATTAAGAAGCTTCACCTGACACTATTTAAAACAGGCGTTGGTTTCTTAATCTTATCCATAGAGACACCTAAATCCTTTGATTCAAATGCATTGATTGACTTAAACAACAGATTGCATTCTCTATCTCATAACAATTTTCAAGTGAACGTTATAAAAGACTTATCCATTGATTTTCAAGAGGACTTCATTCTAGACCATGGTTCTCTTTCTAATGGTGCATTTAAAGCTATAGACTATACAAATCAGAGGAAAATCTGTTATATAAAAAAGGATACATTTAACAATTCAAAATCAGTTATGGATCCTAAAATAATAAGAACTACCTCCCAAGGTAAGATTATAAGCTATAAGTCCCATAGCATAATTGACTTAAGAGACTATCTTTGGTATGAACTAAGGGAAATCAAAGAAATATCATACTTTAATCAGTTTCACTTTGATAATGGTAATAAATCAATGGCAGCTAAGTTGCATATATTTGTAGCTTGTCTTTATAATGAACCTATTAGTGATAGGTCTCTTGTAAATAATGAAGCCTTTTTACTATCAAGAGGCTATAAATCTTCTTATAAAATGAATGTAAGCGATGACAGCTCTATCTTGTCTACTTTTGACAATAGCATATGGGCAATTTCCAGGGAAGGAATCTCCAATTTAATTTGGCCTGTTGCTGATAAGACAACCAATGCTTTTTTCAAAAGTACCTACCTAGAGCGACTTAACAATTATCTATTCCTATACATCCTTGCCCTTCACCAGTACTATAGCTTAATTAAAGTATCCTATGACATATCAACCTTACCAAACAGTAGCAGAGATTATATTGAAGATGATTCTAACTATGAAAAACTAATTGATATATATGATAATGTTAACTATATATATCTAAAGTGTGTATTCCGTGAGGTATCCCATATCACTCACCAAGCGGGAGTGTATGATAAAATCTACAAGTCCTTGGGAATGGATACCTTACTAAATGAGATAAATTATGAAATGGATCGCTTAACAGGTTTGGTAAATCAGATTAGGGATTCGCAGAACCTTAGCAGGCACCTAATAGAAGAAAAAAGGTATCGACAATTAAAGGAAGATCAGGAAGCCAAGGATAGAAAAGTAGCACTTGAGAAAGAATTAAGAAGTAAGAGGGAAAAGAAGTATGCCATAATCGGAAGTACTTTTGCTTTTTTTTCGGTATTTAAAACCCTATGGGATATAGCCCTGATATTTGAATTTAGAAGGATTATTGGAGGTAGTATGGATGAAAAACTTATTAATCTAGGCTTTGTATTTAGTACAATGCTCCTTGGAATAATAGTGGGTTTTATAGTATATTTAATATGGGTGTCTAAAGACAAAAAAGCAGAATAAGTAGGGGCAAAGCCACTACTTATTTTTTTAAGACTTCTGGATTTCTAAGATTTATTGGTACTTCTCCCCTTAAGATTCTTCCCACATCTCTGGCAGTTATTCTAAGCTGTTGTTCCTGGGATTCATCTGAGTAATATGCACTATGGGGTGTCACTATGGTGTTACTAAGATTGATCAGCTTCATATCCATCTCCAGTGGAGGTTCATTGAAGATAACATCCAAACCTGCCCCTTGAATTCTTCCATTAAGAAGCATTTCATATAGGGCATCCTGATCTATGATCTGTCCCCTTGCGGTGTTTATTATATATGCTGAGGATTTCATCATGCTTAACTTTTCCTTGGAAAATATCTTGTAAGTTTCATCTGTAAGTGGTGCATGGATGGTAATGTAGTCTGATAATCTAAGAAGTTCATCAAATGAAACCTTCTCCACTCCGTACTTCTTCATAATATCCCCATCCACATAAGGATCATAGGATACCATCTTTACTCCAAATCCTGAAAGTTTTTCTGCTACTCCTCTAGCTATGGAACCAAAGGCAAATAAGCCCACAGTGGACTCCTGAAATCTTTTTATGCTTCCCATTCCTTCTATGTTCCATCTTTCATTTTTAGCATTTTCCTGTGCAATAGTTAATTTTCTTGCAAATGCAAGGATAAGCATCATTGCATGGGCTGATACTTCATCTACGCAATAATCCTTTGCATTTGTCACCATTACATTGCACTTTGTAGCTGAGTCAATATCCGCTGCATTAAATCCGGTACTGGCTGCACAAAATGCCTTTAGATTAAGTGCCTTATATGTCTGAAGATCCATCTGCTGATTCCATGTAACCAGAATATCCACATCCTTGCACTTGTCTATTAACTCACTATTATCCATTACCGGTTTTCCTAAGAATTCATACTCCACATCATCTACTTCTTCTTTTATATACTTTTCAATTTTTTCAACTTCTTCATCATTCATTCCTGGTACACCAACTAAAACAACCTTTGCCAATTTCATACCTCCCTACTTGAAAATATCCAGTTTTTCCAATCTATCAAAAGCAACTTTTAAATCTTCAAGACTTAATGTTGCAGCAATTCTAATATATCCTTCCCCCTCATCTCCAAATGCGGTTCCTGGTACCACTGCCACATGAGCCTTATTAAGGATTAGCTTTGTAATTTCCTTTGAGGATAGACCAGTACCCTTTATGCTTGGGAAAAGATAGAAGGTCCCCATGGGTTCTAAAATTTCAACTCCCTTTAGTAATTTTAGTCTATTGTACGCATAATATACCCGTTCCTTGAACAAGTCCAAAAGATCATCATATATCTCCTTTCTCAAATCTATTGCATAAATACCTGCAATTTGAGATATGGATGGTGGAGAGTATACATTGTTTTCATTTATGCTCTTAAGTACTTCGATTATATAATCAGGAGCTAAAACATACCCCAATCTCCATCCTGTCATTGCAAAATTCTTTGAAAAGCTACCCAGGGTAATGGTTCTCTCCTTCATTCCCTCCAAGGAAGTAATGGGAATAAAGGGTTCCTGGAAACTGTAGATGGTATATATATCATCAGCGATTATAAGTAAGTCATGCTTTTTTGCAATGCGAGCGATATTTTCTAGACTTTCCCTGTTAAGACAGCTACCAATGGGGTTGTTTGGTGTATTGACAATTATAGCCTTGGTTTTAGTGCTTATTTTGCTTTCCAGTCTTTCCATGCTAAGCTGATAGCCTTCCTCTTCATACATGGGTACAAACACTGGAACTCCTTCTGCCATTTCCACCTGATCCTTATATGGACTAAAGTATGGACTGGGTATTATTACCTCATCCCCTGGATCTAGGATTCCCTGCATCACTAACCACATACCATGACATGCGCTGGTAGTAACCATTATCTCTTCCAATCTTAAACTATATGAGTAATCTTCCAGGTAAAGTTCCATTATCTTTTGCCTTAACTCTCTCATTCCCACTGATTCTGTATAATGGGTATGACCATTTAAAGCACCTTCAAATGCCCCTTTTATTATTCTTTCATCTGTTGTAATATCTGGATCTCCAAGGGTTAGATTTATAAGGTCATCAT
Organism: Bacillota bacterium; assembly: GCA_030602225.1. Lineage (GTDB taxonomy): Bacteria > Bacillota > Clostridia > Tissierellales > Tissierellaceae > Gudongella. The sequence goes on from JAUWAD010000043.1 coordinate 5,342, forward strand.
ACTGATATGCACTATCGGCACTTTCTGCCAACTGTCCTTTGGAGAAGTTCCAGTACTTTTTTGATATATATGGACTCTTCATTAAAAAGAACTCCTTTCTAGAATATTAAAAACCATTATACTCTTCTTTCCAGAACAATACAATGGTTTTTTCTTTATTACGCTCTTGTGATAAAGACCACTGAATAGAATGAGAATAAGCCTGCAACCAGTGATCCTATTATCAAGAAAATATTATACAGTATGTTATTCCCAATAATCTCCATATAGTGATCCCTTAATACTACCATCACTGCCCCCATTACAAACCCTGCAAATAGAAAACCAAGAGTCCTAAGGGATATATCCTTCCAATCTATGAACTGTAACTTCTCGTTTAACTTATAAAGTCCATAAATAGATGCAATGGTTACACCAATACTTGTTCCAAGGGCTATTCCTCCAGCACCTATATATTGAATTAGAATCAAATCCAGTACTATATTTAATACCAGTGCTATTGCACTGACTATTAAAGGTGTGATTGTATTCTCCAGAGCATAGTACATTCTATTTATAAGGACTATCAATCCCATGCCAAATATCCCAACTCCATAATATCCCAGTAATTCTGCAGTTGCCAAAGTGGCATCAATTCCAAATTGACCTCGTTCATAAAACACTCTAACTATGGGTTCACCCATTACTATAACAAGTACTATTGCTGGAACAGATATTAAGGTTACAAGTCTTAATGAGTACCTTAGTGCATCCTTTAGGGAATCTTCTCCTTCATACTTTTCTTTCTCAGAAATAATTGGAAAGATGGCTGTAATTAAGGTCATTATAAATAGTCCAACAAATAATTCAATTATTCCATCAGCATAATTAAGCTCTGTTACAGTACCCTCAACCAAAGCAGAACCTATGGCATTATCCACTGCTCCATTTAAACTATTAATCCCCACACCTATCATTATTGGAAGTAGGAAGGTATTTAACCTTACTATAAGTCTATCATCTGGTATTAGCATTGGCTCATACCTGTAACCTTGTAGGTTAAACACCGGTTGAGCCAGCATATATGCCTGGGTTGAAACGGCAATTATCCCCGCCACCATAAGTCCTTCAAGGCCAAATCTTTCTGAAAACAGTATAAGGTAGAGGATGAAAATAATGGAATTTGCAACTCCACCTTTTGCTCCTGCCCTGAACTTATGCTGACTCTGTAGATACCCACCAAATATTGCTCTATAAATGTGGGCTAAAATAACAGGTACTCCCCATCTATATAACCTTAGAACCATATTGTACTCTTCCCCTGTAAATCCAGGACCGAATAACCTTACTATTACAGGAGCGAACATATATGATAGGAAAACTAAAATAAACCCTATAAGGGTCCAGTAACTAATAAGGTTATGGGTAAAGAGAAATCTTCCCTTTACCCCATCTCTTCTATCTATTTGTTGATATAGTGGAACCAGTGACACTATAAGACCTTCTGCCAGAATTCCAACAAGGAATACCGATGCTGAAAATGCCACCAGATAGGTATCTGTCCTAAAGTTTGCTCCTATAAAATAAGCAAGGAGAATTCCCTTGAAGAAATTCAAAATTCTAGCCCAAAGACCAAAGGAGAATATATCCTGAGTCTGCTTTTTAATTGTGGAAAAATTCATCATAGGAACTACACCTTCTTGCAAAACATTCTATTTCTCTTTAGGGATAAATCTAGTTCCCTTCTTATTTCCCTCAGCGATTTCCTTGATTATATCCCTTGTCTTCCCATGGGCTACAATCATTGGTATTCCATACTTATTGACCATCTTCGCTGCCTTTATCTTTGTTGCGATTCCCCCTGTACCAAAGCTGGAGGTCTTTCCAATTGATATCTTCTTTTCCAACTCCTCCACATCATCCACCACATGTATCATATGGGCATCTGAGTTCTCACTGGGATTCTTATCATATATTCCCTCTATATCGCTTAAGAGGATCAATAAGTCTCCACCCCATACCACGGTGGAATATGCTGCGAGCATATCATTATCTCCAATTTTTATCTCATCCACACTGACTGTGTCGTTCTCATTAATTATTGGCACTACTCCTTCATCCAGAAGGGTAAATAGCGTATTTCTAATATTCAAGGTTCTGGATTTTGAGTCAAAATCATCCTTGGTAAGGAGAATCTGTGCAATGTGAAGATCATACTTGTTGAATATTCTTCTATATGAATCCATCAGTTCCACCTGTCCTATGGCACATAGAGCTTGCTTGTAATGAATATCCTCTTTTCGTGACCACTTCCCTATGGTGGATACTCCCGCGATTCTGGCTCCAGAAGATACAACTATTACCTTCTTCCCATGATCCATAAGGTATTTCACGCTCATGGCGAAGTTATCAAGAAACTCCTTATCTATGGTTCCATCATCGCTGGTGATGGTTGAGCTTCCAATCTTTATCATTATCTTATTGCTGTTCTTTATAATATTATCGTACATTCCATACCCCTACTTTCTTACTTGTCCTTGTCCCATAACAAGGTACTTATGAGTTACCAACTGTTCCAGTCCCACAGGACCTCTGGCATGGGTTTTTTGAGTTGAAATTCCCATTTCTGCACCAAATCCAAATTCAGCCCCATCGGTGAATCTTGTTGAAGCATTTACATACACCGTTGCAGCATCAACCTGTCTCTGGAATTTCAACGCATTATTAAGGTTTTCAGTTATGATTGATTCTGAATGCATGGTGCCGTATTTACTTATATGTTCAATGGCTTCATCCACATCCTTTACCACCTTGATTGCCAGAATGAAATCCAGGAATTCAGTGGCATAGTCCTCATCTGTTGCAACTTTAGCTGGAATAATTCTCCTTGTATCATCATCTGCCCTAAGTTCCACCTTATCCTTAAGAGCGTCATAAATTAGTGGCAGGAATGACTCCTTAACCTTCTCATGAACAAGAAGGGTTTCACAGGCATTACATACTCCCACCCTCTGGGTCTTTGCATTAATCACTATCTTGACTCCATCATCTAAATTTGCACTTTCATCTATGAAGATATGACAGTTTCCTTCTCCAGTCTGAAGGGTTGGAACCGTGGCATTCTTAACCACAAAGTTTATAAGATCTCCTCCACCCCTTGGGATGATAAGATCAAGATACTCATTAGCCTTTAGCATCTCAAGGACAAGTCCTCTATCTGTATCATCAATAAACTGAATGCAATCTTCAGTAATGTCACTTTCCCTTAAGCCCTTCTTTATTGCCTCCACCAGTGCTATATTTGAATAGATTGCAGTGGAGCTTCCCCTTAGTAGGATTCCATTACCGGATTTCAGTGCCAGTGCAAAGGCATCCACAGTAACATTAGGTCTGGACTCATATATTATTCCCATAACTCCCAATGGTACACTCATTTTGGATATTGTAAGACCATTTTCCAATGTCCACACACTATCTGACTTCCATATTGGGTCGGGAAGCTTAATCACCGTCTCTATTCCTTCTATAATTCCATTAATTCTTGCCTGATTTAAGAGAAGCCTATCCACTAGACCCTCCTTCATCCCTGAGTTCCTTGCATTTTCAATATCCTTCATATTAGCATTTAAGATATTTTCCTGGCTGTCCTTTATGGACTTGGCAACTAGGGCTAGAGCTTCATTTTTTCCCCTGGTTGATGCTATTCCAAGGGTAGTCTTTGCTCTTTTTAGTTTTTCACCTTTTTCAACTAATTGGCTCATAATTTTCCCTCCCTTTCACATTATTTTAGAATCTATTATATCAGATTATTATAGCAAATAAAGAATAACTTTCAAATAGTAGCAGACAAAAGTTTATTCTTTTTTGCCATGGTAATATCCCTTATAGAATGCCAGTATATTATCCTCAACTGCCTTCTTTGGAACATTGTCCCTTAGTACCTCTTCCCAGATTGATGTGGAAATATCCAAGTATTTAGCAAGTGTTCCTATCATTATGGTATTGGCAGCCTTAATATTTCCAGCTTCCTTTGCCAATTTAAGTGCATCTATAAGGGTTACATCATACTTATCCTTCAACTCCTCTATATCCTCATCAGGATACCTATCCTTCTCAAGAATTACTGAACTGGGGTATGTCCTTTTGGTATTTACAATTACCTTTCCCCCATCTTTTAGAAGATAGCTCCACCTTAGACTTTCCAGTGGTTCCATACCAAGGATTATATCCCCTTCTCCCACTGGAATATTTGGGGAATTGACCTCTTCTCCAATCCTTACACTACCCCAGACCATTCCACCGCGTTGAGATAGTCCAACCACATCATTGGTCTTTACATCATACCCTGCCTTCATTCCCGCTTGGGCTATGATCTTTGTGGCAAGGACTAGACCCTGACCTCCAACTCCAGCTACCATTATATTAATCATCACTAATCCCCCCTATAAAGATCTTTTAATAGCTCCCACAGGACAAACCTGAGAGCATACAGAACATCCCACACACATATCAGGATCTATAAAGGACTTTAACTTATCAATTCCCTGATACTCCTTCATTCTGATAGGTGGACAGTTAGTTCTTACACAAGTTCTACAAGCAATGCAAATCTTTGGATCAACATAGAAGTTTTTCTCCTTTATCTTGAATCTCAATGCGCATGGTCTTGTGGCAATTATTATGGAGATACCTTTTTTCTTTACCTCTTCTCCTATGACCTTCTTTACTTCCTTGTAATTAAACTGATCCACTTCCCTCACATTGTCAAATCCAATGGAAGAAAGCATTTTCTTTATATTAACCCTCATATCATCCTCTTTATTGAAGTTTCCAGAGGATGGGTTTGGTTGACCTCCTGTCATGGCTGTAGTTGAGTTCTCAAGGATTATGAAGGTCATGTTATCCTCATCATCCACTTGATGAAGAAGGTTTACAAAACCTGTCATCCCTGAATGGAAGAATGTGCCATCTCCTATAACAGATACCAGTGGTTCATCATCCTGGAATCTTCTCATTACCTTGTTCATTCCCTTTGTCATTCCAACAGTTGCTCCCATGCTGATCATTATCTGGGAAACATCCCACTGCTCCAGGGCTGATATGGAATAACAACCTATATCTCCAATTACCTTTACCTTAAGTTTCTTTAAAACATCGAAAACCGGTCTATGGGGGCACCCTGAACAGAACATGGGTGGTCTTTTAACTGTATCCACCACTTGGTATGTCTTCTCTTCTCCTTCAATTACTCCAGCCTTAATAAGTCCATTTCTTATATCTTCAATATGTAACTCACCAGTGAAATTGAAGTACTCCTTACCCTTGGAAGATATACCCATCAGCTTTAACTCATCCTGTATAAAGGGCATCATCTCTTCTATTACTATGATGTGTTTGTACTTATCAGCCAACTCCCTCATTCTCTTTTCTGATAATGGGTATACTAAACCCAGCTTGTATACGGACACATCCAAGCCCAATTCCTTAAGGTTGTAATACATAAGTCCTGATGTGATTATTAGGGTATCTGATCCTTCCACTTCCTCAAGCTTGTTAAGGGGCATGTCATAGGCTACTTCCCTTAACTTCTCCAATCTGTCCTTCATAAAGTGCTGTGCCTTGAAGGTATGGGGTGGAAACATGGTGTACTTTTCCCTATGTGGGATAAATCCCTTTGGCTTAACCTCTTTTCTGTCCATAATTTCCACAATACTTCTACTATGGCATACCCTTGATGTTATATCCATAAGTATAGGTATCTGAATCAGTTCTGAGATTTCCAAGGAAATCTTCATATAGTCCTTAGCTTCCTGAGAATTCCCTGGATAAACAACCGCCATATTTGCAAACTTCCCAAATATCCTATTATCCTGTTCATTCTGAGAGCTGGCCATTCCTGGATCATCACCTGAAACCAGTACAAAGGCTCCATTAATCTCTGTCTGAGTGAATGTCATAAGTGGATCAGCTGCAATATTGACACCAACATGCTTCATACTGGCCATGGTCCTTGCACCATACAAGGATGCACCCATGGCAACTTCCAAGGCTACCTTTTCATTTACGGAGAATTCTGAGTAGATTTCATCATACTCCTTGAGACTTTCCAGAATCTCCACTGTGGGAGAACCAGGATAACTTGCTGCAAGATGACCTCCACCTTCATAAAATCCCCTTGCTATGGCTTGATTTCCAGTGAGTAACTGCTTCATAAAGACCACCTCTTTCATAATATTGGAATATTCATTATTAATTTCACTCTATATTGGAGTAATTGTTTTAACCCACAATTTATAAATACCCTATAATGATCCCCTCCTCTCTATATTTTCAAGGATTTCGTCAAGCTGGAGCTTATGGAGGGGTTACCTCTTTAAAACCAATGCCATATCTGGAAGATTAAAATATAGAACCATTTTCTTGGATTTTTTTCAGGAAATTGGGTAAAATGAGAAATGAGAACATTATTTGAAAAGGGGGAATTAAATGTGAGTAAATATCTTATACTGTATAGACATGGACTTGCGGAGGACAAGGAGTCTTCAGAAGAGGATGACTTAAGATCACTTTCCAAGCGTGGTAAGATTCTATTGAAGAAAAGTGTTGGCGGATTCAAAACAATGATAAGTAACTATGGGGATTTGAAAATCTATTCAAGCCCTGTCCTTAGAGCCAAGGAAACTGCTGAGATGTTAGCAGAGGAATTGGGATTGGATGAGCCAATATATCTGGAATTTCTTGCAACAGGAAGTGGTGTAAGTAGACTAAGGGAGCTTCTCAAAGAGATTGAACCTGGTAATGCTGCAATAGTTGTTGGACAGCAACCTTACCTTTCATTGTGGAGCCAGGAGATTTCCGGAACCTTCCTGCGTTTCAAAAAGGGAAGTGCAGCTTGCTTCAGTTTCCCTGATGAGGAATTGGGAGAGACTAAGACTGACCTGAGATGGTTCCTGCAAACCCGTGGTTTTGCCAAGATTAACGATAAATAATACAAAAACCCTTATATCTAAGATATGGGGGTTTTTAGCTTCCTATGATTTTAAGAGCTGAATTTTCGCAAAAAAAACCATCACTTTCTATACTTTTAATTCCTTAGCTTAAGTATCTCTCCTTCAAGTTTCATAGAGTCTCATGGATAGATTGGTACAGACTCTATAACCAATATAGACTATTTACAAAAATACGTATCAGAACAGTTATATAAGTATTTTTGTAAACTACTCAAAATAGTTGAAGGTGTGGAAAAAGTATAATCTCTATCCACACCTTCAACTATTTTCAATTATTCTCTGAATCCATCCACTACAAAATTATATGGTCCTTCACCCAGTTCAGATTTTTGAATCTCAATGGTCAATGTCTTGTATGTTATAACCTGGGGTTGAATCAAGTCAGGATCTGGTGGTGTTATGGTAAAGTATATCCTGAATACTTCACCTTCTCTTTGAATCTTATCCACTGTTATGGAATAGCCTGGAGTTGGAAACTCCTTTGTAATGGTAATCTTTACTAACTCATCCTCAATCTTAGTTATCATCTCTTCCTGACCATTATATGTCTGTACAGTTCCCAGTACCTTAAAAGGAATGATATTCTCTTCCTTTAGTACCTTATCAAGTCTTTGAAGGACTATCACTGCTTCTGCTTGGGTAAGATTTCTGTTTGGATTGAATATATTATTACCCTCACCAATAATGATGCCCTTTTCATTTAGGAGTCTTAAATATCTTTTTCCATCCTGGGATAGACTGTCCACATCCCTGAAGTTAAGTGGATGTGATTGACTTACCTTAACTCCAATTGATTCCAATCTTGATCCTAATATGCTTAACATCTCACTTCTTTTCAACACACCTAGATTATCCAATCCATCCACATCAAAGTAGTGCTTGTTAAAAAGTGATATTGTTGACAGGGTGAAGTTCTGATTCTCTATTCCCTCATTTGGGTTAAAGTCCCTAAAATTATTCTTTGTGAGATATGGGAAGTAATAGGCCATGAATGTTCTGTTAATATCCTTATCTGCCCAATGACCTGATAGTTTTTCAGTTATATCCCCAAAAGAAACAGAACTTATTGTTAGAATGAACACCAATGCTAAAATTATTGTTTTAGTTCTTTTCATAGCATAACCCTCCTTGGCTTTATTATACCCACAGGGTAAAATACTAAAGTTACAGGAGGGTTACAATGCAGTTACAATTCTTATACAGTTAGAATTTTACCATCAAACACAGTCATTTCAACTTCTATATCCTTGATGCTGTTCTTATCTACAGTTAATGGATCCTGGGTTAATACAACCAGATCAGCAAGCATTCCCTCTTTTATACTTCCCTTCATATTCTCTTCAAATGATGCATATGCTCCTTCCACTGTATATCCATATAGTGCTTCATATGGTGTCAATGCCTGGTCAATTAACCAGCCTTCCTTTGGATTTCCTTGAAGGTCCTTTCTTGTCACGGCTTCATAGATTCCATAAAGCACATTGAATGTCTCAACAGGAGCATCGGACCCACAAGGTATATGGACACCTTTATCCACCATGGACTTCCAGTTGTAGGAAGTCTTTTCCCTTTCCTCTCCCACTCTGTCCTTAACCATCTTCCAGTCATAATCAAGGAATATGGGTTGAATATATGCCACAGCCTCCAGGTCTCTAAACTTATCAAGAAGAACTTCATCAGTTATCTGAGCATGTACTATTCCATGTCTGTGATCATTCCTTGGATGTGCCTCCAGGGCCTTCTCAATGGCTTCAAATGCCATATACATACCTCTGTCACCTATTCCATGGATGGCAGTCTGACAATCATTCTCATGGGCTATCATAACAAGGTCATTTAGGTATTCCTGGGTTGCTGTAATAATACCTGTATTTCCCTTATCATCATTATAATCCTCAACCAATGCAGCAGTTCTTGCTCCCAGAGATCCATCAATGAGAAGCTTCAGTGGTCCAATCTTGAAGTACTCATCTCCCCAACCAGTCTTATAGCCTTTATTTATAAAGCCCTTTAGTCTTTCCTTCTCAGAGAGAAGACACTGTTCATAGACCCTTACCGTTGTTTTTCCCTCTTCCTTAAGTTCTCTAAATGCCCTTATTACATTTTCATAATCACCCTGGGGAAGGGACTCAAAGTCATCGGAACCTACACTTGTTATACCGCACTTGTTAAGTTCCCTGGATGCGGCAAGAATCATATCCTTAATTTCATCCAGTGTGGGAGCTGGTATGGCATTGTATACTGGTCTCATGGCATCTTCTCTGAATATTCCTAAGACCTCACCATTTTCATCCTTGTCAAAGTGTCCTCCTGGAAATTGAGGAGTATTCTTATCTATACCTAATATATCCAAACCCTTGGAGTTAACCACAAGTACATGACCACAGGTTCTGGTTAAGCAAATTGGATGATCCATGGATATCTTATCCAGATCATATCTGGTTGGAAATCTATTTTCATCCTGGAAGTAATCCTGATTCCAGCCTCTACCTCTTACCCATTTTCCTTCTGGTACATTCTTATCCTTGATAAATTCCCTTGTCCTTTCAAGTACTTCCTGTAATGAGGTTGTATCATTAAGATAAGCCATGGTCAGGGAATATCCATAGCTAAGTAGATGCATATGGGAGTCATTAAACCCTGGAACCACTGTTTTTCCTCCAAGATCAACTACCTGAGTGTTTTCATCCTTGAGACCCAGTGCCTCTTCATTAGATCCAACTAATACTATCTTGTTATCCTTGATCCCTACAGCCTGATATACGTCACTTTCGCCATTCATTGTGCGTATTACACCATTATGTAAAATTAAATCCAATATAACCCCTCTTTTCTTAAAGAATATTGTCAGTACATATTGAAACTGCCCCGGTTTGGCCGAGGCAGTAATTTGTTATTTCTTGGTTGATTCTTCGTAGAATACCTTGAAGTTCTTGTCGTATTCTCCTTCTCCCATATGTCTACCTTTGTAGTCCTTAACCAGTTTGATAAATACTGGGCTAAGAATCAATATGGTAATAATGTTTACAAATGTTGGAATAGCTGATGTGAAGTCAGCAAACAACCAAAGAGTTGCTCCTGGAACCTCTCCATATACTGCCAATAATACCATGGCAATACCTGGAACTGGATATGTCCACTTGTATACATTTAGTATTGCATCTTTAACTTTAACATTGTTTCTAAATAAGTGTCTTAATAGAATTTCATAATATGCATACCAGCCTGTTGTTGTTGTTAATCCAAATAGGAATACTGATATTGCGATGATATATCTACCTACTGTACCTATACCCATTTCAAATGCAGATAGAGTTAGTGTGGCTCCTGCCATTCCACTTGTCCAAGCACCTGTAAGGATGATTACCAACGCTGTTATACTACATACGATTATTGTATCAACGAATACTTCAAACGATCCCCAAAGACCTTGTCTAACTGGGTGATCAGTTTTTGCTGTTGAGTGAATCATTGGAGAAGTACCCCAACCAGCTTCATTTGAGTAAACACTTCTTGCCATACCCATTTGAAGAGCTCTAGCTACTGCTGCTCCTGTAAATCCACCAACTGCTGCTGTTCCTGAAAATGCTCCAGAGAAAATCTCACCAAATGCACTTGGAATTCCACCAATATTCATTATAATGATGAATAGTCCTGTAACAACATAGAAAAGAGTCATAAATGGAACCAATCTTCCTGCCCATTTTCCAAGACTTGGGATTCCACCAGATATAATAAGATATACTAGTGCGATATAGCCGATTGATACTGCAAGTAGTGGAATACCAAAAGTATTACCTACTGCCTCTGATACAGTATAATTTTGCATTGTTAGGAAGAATGTTGAGAAGATACCTCCACCAAATATTACTGCAAGAACAGGCCATGCTTTAAAGCCTTTTTCAATTCCAAGACCTTTTTCCATGTAGTATGTAGGTCCACCATAAGGATTTCCCTTTTCATCCTTTGATCTGTAATAAACAGCCAGAGTAACCTCTGCCATTTTTATTACCATACCAACCAATGCTGCTACCCACATCCATAGAACCGCTCCTGGTCCTCCAACTGCAATAGCTGTAGCAACACCACCGATGTTACCAACTCCTACTGAGCCACCGATTGCCGAAGATACTGCTTCGAAGGGTGAAAGTATTCCTTCAGCGCCTTCCTCTCCTTCGTGTTTTTTAAGTAGTTTACCGAAAGTCTCCTTCCAAATATGACCAAACTTAGCAAATTGAAAGAAACCTGTAGTAACAGTAAAGAAAATTCCTGCGCCAAGAATGGTTACGATTAGGGGTAAGCCCCAAAGCCAGCCAACTAATGTTTCCAAAAATGCCATACTTTTCACTCCCTTGTATTTTTATTAAATTGATTCTGAAAAATTAATCAATTTAGATTATTGTATTATTTTATGGTCGTGTTGTAAAGTATTATTTTCTTACTCAGGTAAAACATAAAGGCTACATACAAAACCCCTTGAAATGTTTTAATCTCAAGGGGTTTGTCATATATTTACATTTTTATTTATTTTATTTTAAAGATACTTATCCCAGTAAACGATTTATTGTCTGGAAGGTTATATTGGTCATATTTTCAAAGGTATACTTCATGTGGACCCTTTCAGTGAACTTATGACCATCCTTTCCATAGGTGCCGATGTTTACCACTGGTACATTGATCTTTAATATATCTTCAATAGGATGATGATATTTGGAACCCCAGGAAGGCATATTCTTCTCCAGTGCAATAAGCTCTTCTGGATCATCAGAAAGAGCCATAAAGCTTGAGTCTGATATATATGGGTAGAACATCTTCACTACAATTGGCTTATTGGAATGTTCCTGTACTGACTCTATGGACTTTTTAACACTTTCAAGTAGTCTTCTCTCATTGTCTGTCTTTCCTGTCATCTCTATTCTTGATGAGAACAGGGAGGAATAGTAAATTACCACCACTGGAGATTTATCCACTGACCATTTCCACGCTTCATTTATCACATTTACAGAGAAATCCCTTAGATCCATGGATGGGTTATCCTTATGGAGATCATTGGCATACTTGGTTATGAATACCTTAAACCTGTTCCCATGGAATGTTAACAGTTCATTATAGAACTCTTCCCAGGTATATACCCTAACCTTGTATGGAAGTGGAGTGTAAACATGTCCTCCTCTTCTGCAATACTCCTTATATGATCTGTTCATATAT
>JAUWAD010000053.1 GCA_030602225.1 Bacillota bacterium
TAATCTGGAAAAGAAAACTGATTTAGAGAATAATGTTCTTGTTATTCAATCAGATCAAATGGGAAAAGGCAGTGAAGAACTTGGTAAAATATTGATGAAGAGCTTCATCTATACTGTGAAAGAAACAAGTCCATACCCTAAAGCCATATTATTCTATAATGCTGGGGTTAGATTAACGTGTAAAGATAGTGATGTAATTGAAGACCTTATATATTTAGAAAAAGCAGGTGTGGATATTATCTCCTGTGGAACATGTTTGGATTTTTATGGAATAAAGGAAGGTCTAATGGTAGGAAGTATCTCAAATATGTATAGTATTTATGAAACCATGAAAAATGCTTCAAATACAGTAGTGATAGGATAGATTACAATGATAGAGCAATATGGAATATTAACATTTGATTCAACTCACCATGCTATTAAGGCGGAAAGTGATTTGAAGAAGAACGATATTAAAACAAAAACCATTCCAACGCCAAGGGATATTACCTTAAGCTGTGGGATAGCAATAAGAGTATCAGTTGAAGACTTGGACATTATTAAGTCTCTTATAGATTCAAATAAGCTGATGATAAAGGCTATACACTTATTGACCATAAACAATGGAAGTAGAGAGTTAGAAAAATTATTATAGGGGGAGAGTATGGGTTTTATAGATAAAATAAATGATTTTGCAGATTTGTTTTTAAGAACTGAAGATGGGGGATTAAATATATTAGGAAAGCTAATTTCTATTATAATTATTTTTATTGCCATAGGAGTATTAGTTAAGATTTCAAATAAGATTATTGAAACAACATTTAACAATAGAAAGATAAACAAACTCCAGGTAAGCGATAAAAGATTAACTACACTTACAGATATATTGAAAAAAGTTGTGAAGTATGTTTTCATCTTTATTGGAATAGTAATGAGTTTGGAGTTATTCGGAATTAATACCACATCAATTATCGCAACTGCTGGAATCGGAGGATTAGCCATCGGTTTTGGGGCTCAATCCTTGGTTAAGGATATAATCACTGGGTTCTTTATTCTTTTGGAAGACCAGTACGCTGTGGGAGATCATATCAGAATTAATTCCAAGGAAGGAATTGTTGAAGAACTGGGAGTTAGGGTAACTAAAATCAGAGCCTTCTCTGGAGATCTTCATATAATTCCAAATGGTAGTATATCAGTAGTTGATAATATGACAAGAGGTTCTATGAGGGCTTTAGTTAGAATATCCATTGCCTATGAGGAAGATGTGGATAGAGCCATGGAAGTTATGGATAGAGTGGGAAAAAGGGTTGCTGCTGAAAACCCCAATATTGTGGAAGGACCAACAGTACTAGGTATTTCAGAATTTGGAGCATCAGATGTTATTATTAATATGGTAGCTAAGACAAAAGCCATGGAACAGTGGGCTGTTGAAAGGGAATTAAGAAAGAAGATCAAAGAAGAGTTTAAATTGGAAAACATAGAAATTCCTTATTCCAAAGTCGTGGTGTACAAGGGGGAAGAATAGGTATGCTTTATTATAAAATAGGTGACTTGATTACTCTAAAAAAGGGACATCCCTGTGGAGAAAACAAATGGGAGATCCTTAGGACAGGAGTAGATATTAAGTTAAGATGTACCGGCTGTGATAGGCAGGTATGGATATCAAGGATTGACTTTGAGAAAAGGGTAAGAAAGATTCTCGAGGGTGATAAATGGGTCAGTATAATCCATCATAAAGCTGAGGATGAAAAAACTTCGTAAATTACGGAGTTTTTTATGTTTTTTTGGACACTTTCGCCTTTTCATCCGTTGTATGTATAAGAGGAGCAAATCTATTATTAAAATTGGGAATAGAGGGCTTGTCAATAATATATATGCTATAATAAAACTGTAAAATAAAGAAAAGCCTCCAGGCAAGGGATGTGATAGATTGAACCTCTATGAGATTTATGAATACCATCATAAGGATTTTTTGAATTTTGCTAGATCCATTACAAGTAATCATGATCGAGCCTTTGATTTAGTTCAGGATTCATATGTTAAGGCATTGGAAAATGAAGATATTTTTGATTCCATGAATCCTTACCAAATAAAGGCATGGTTTTTCACAACAATAAAGAACAAAAATATCGATCACATCAGAAAAAACAATAGAATCATTGGATTTGATGAATATCAAGATATGGAAGATGATACTCATTTTGAAGAATCTATTGCAGTAAGGAGCATGTTAGAATCACTACCTGAAAAATATCGGAACATAATAATAATGAGATATCAATACAATATGAATGCTACAGAAATTGGTGAAAAGCTGGGAATGTCACCATCAACAATTAGGACTCACTTAAGCACTGCTATGGGAATCCTAAGAAAAAGTCTATAAGGAGGGGCAAAAATGACAAGAATAATGAATATAGGAAGTTTAGATGTAAGAGATATTAGTGAAGAATTAGCAAAGAGCTTAACATCAATGGTTAATATTGGAGTTCTAATAGAAAGTGATGAATCCCAAATATTATTAAAAGATGTGAAAAAGATAAATATTGGAGCAACCTTGAGAATACCAAGTGATAAAAAAATAAATATAATTTCTCATAATGGGGAATTGGAAGTAGATCAAGACTTCATGGAAGGAATATTTGATGAAACCATTTTTCTTGTAAATGGGATGTTAAAATTACATTCTGACATAGAACCATCCTTATTTAACAAAGTTGTTTATTCAATATTAGTAAATGGGGAAGTAGTTTGCGCAAAAAACTTATTACCTGTTATAAAGCAAAAAGGGACAGTAAATGGTAAAATACTAAGCTACAAGGGAGATTACCGATTCTTTAAGGGTACCACTATTATAAATGAAAGATTCTTGAAGGGATTAAGGAAAGGCAGTAGATTAGCAGTGGAGACTTTAGTATTCACAGATGAAGTATCCATAGATATGTTTGAGGAAAAAATTGAGTCAATTCAAGTATTAGAGAAAATTATAACCTTGGAAAAATATGATGATTTATTGGCACCTTTAGTTGATAATTATTTTGATATAGAAGTTATAGTATTACCAGAAAGTAAAAATGGAGTAATATACTATGACAAAACAATAAAAATTGATGATAACACCCTAGATAGATACGATGGTAATACACTATATGTGGATGGTAACGTGGAGTACTTTGTAAAAAGAGATGTAAGCATTTCAGATAAAATATGCTATTTACATTGCAATAAAGTAATTACAAATGAATTAAACTACAATAAATTAAGAAAAGTAACTGGAGAAGATGTGGAAATAGAAGTTCTCAAGGGAAAAGTTATTAAAAATCAAGGAAAAATGGTTCTATCTGATGATTTTAATGAAGAGATAACCATAAAGAATTATGGCAAGTTAGAATTTAGCAAAAATCTTGACTATGAAAAGTTCAAATTAAGAGTAGTTGAAATAATAAACTATGGAGTACTTGAAGGGCCAAAGGATAAGATTGATCTAATTAGATCAAAAGTTACAGCAAACTATGGTAAGATAAAAGAGGTTGAAAGTCTAGATTCTGTAGAACAAAAGGAAGAAAATAAGGATATAATTTATCAAAACATAGCTGAACTTAGGCTTTAATGAAAATTAGCATAATTATTGGAGGATACTAATGGAAGAAATTCTATATAGGATAGTTGAGAATAATAGAGACTTGGCACAAAAGGGTAAACTTGCAGATTATATACCAGCTCTATTAAAAGCGGACAAGAATCACATTGGGATAAGTTTAAAAACTGAAGAGGGGTTAGTATATAAGTATGGAGATTACAATCAAGGGTTTACCCTTCAAAGCATATCCAAAGTTGTAGCTTTTATACTGGCAATCTCTGAAAATGGGATGGAAGATGTTTTTAAAAAAGTGGGACTTGATTCTACAGATGAGCCATTTAATGCCTTTACTAAATTGGATTTACCCAATGTAAATAAACCAGCCAATCCAATGATAAACTCTGGAGCCATATTGACAACATCTCTTATTAAGGGTGATGGAGAGGAAAAGTTCAAAAAAATATTGGAACTTACAAGACTTATGGCCAATAATGAGAGTATTACCTTTAATGAAGAAGTATATTTATCTGAAAAACTCACTGGTAGTAGAAATAGGGCAATGGCATATTTGATGGAAAGTAAAAGAATTTTATCAGGGAATGTTGAGGATACATTAGACACTTACTTTAAACAGTGTGCAATAGAGGTAAATACAGTGGACCTTGCTAATTTAGCTGGATTTATATCAAGTGGACTTCCAGGATTGGAGTTTGAAGGAATTTCAAATAAGGATATGATGTTGCTAGTGAAGGGTTTATTGCTAACGTGTGGAATGTATAACTATAGTGCAAAATATACTATTGAAGTTGGTGTTCCATCAAAATCTGGTGTAAGTGGTGGAATTATGGCTCTGCTACCAAGAGGTGGAGGGATAGGAATTTACTCCCCAGGGTTAGATGAGAATGGTAATTCCAAGGCAGGACTTGGTATCATAAAAGATCTATCCAGAGAACTAAAGTTAAATTTATTATATGATAACAGTATATAAAAATAGGGGGTCTTCCCCTTTTTTTGATTTTTTGTGCAACCATTATTTAATTTATACGTCTAATATAGTAAGGAGGGTGTAAGGTGATAGAGCAAGTACTTGTGAAAAAATTAAAAAGAAAAGAAGAAGCTGCCTTTGAAGAAATAGTAACCACTTATGCAAACAGACTATATAAAGTCTGCTACCTTATACTCAAGGATGAAAAGGAGGCAGAGGATGTAGTTCAAGAGACATTTATCAAAGTATATAAGAACATTGCATCCTTTAGAGGAGATAGTTCCTTGTATACTTGGATTTATAAGATTGCATTAAATATTTCAAGGGATTATGTTAGAAAACGGATGGAAACTATACTCCTTAAGGAGGAATGGATTGGTGAAGATGGTGTGGAGGATAAAGTAGAAAGTTCAATAAACAAAGATGTACTTAGAGAGTGTTTGAATTCTTTAAATCCAATCTATAGGGAGTGCTTAGTCTTGTTCTATTTTGAAGATTTAAGTATTAAAGAAATTTCAGCTATTTTAGTAGAGAGTGAAGGTACCATAAAAAGCAAATTATCCAGAGGGAGAAAACTACTTAGAGAATCCTTGGAGAAGGGGGGTCAGTTAAATGGATAAAAAAGATATTCTATCACAGGAAATAAAGAGTATTTTTGAAGAGGAAGCTAAAGGACTGACCTTATCTGAAGAATTATTAAATGAATTAAAGAAAAACAAAAAAAAGAGCATGGGAGAGAGAATAAATGAATTTTTAAATCGAGAAGTAGAAATTCCCATTGCACCTGCATTAGTTGGAATGGCAGCATTGATAGCACTTAGTGTTGTCCCAAAGGATATACTAAAGAATGAACAGTTTAGAACTATATACATTGGAAGCTCCGAAGTAATAATCAGGGAACAAAAAGAGGTGACAAGGAAATGAAAATAAAAGTTAAAATAAAAACATTATTGTTAATCTCAACAGTATTTGCACTCATTGTTGTATGGGGAGTACCAACTATTACCATGGGAATAGCTAAGTACCTTGATTCAAGAGGCTCAGAGAAAGCTAGTCTATTCTATGAAAAGTATGCCAATAACAGATTTGCCAATAATATTGAAGGAAAATACCTTTATGCCAGTAGTCTTGTTAGAAGTTTTAATAAGTATACCATATACAATACTGGCTGGGGTGGAGGAGAAAACAATTCTCCAGAAGATATAAGTAATGCTAAAGAAATACTTATTGATAATTTAAAAGATCAACCTAAAACTAGAACAGATGAAGACTACTATATAAAATCATACAATTTGTTAATGGAAGCATTAATTGCCACGGGAGATGTGGGAGAATTAAGATACTGGATTCAGTTTGGGAACTCAAGTAGTCTTGAAGATTTAAACTATTATGGTGACATTTATGAGAGTTTTCTTTTCTATGCAAATAGGGACTACGATAAAGCCCAAGAAATTATGGATAAGTACAAGTTAATCAAAGCAGATGATTACTTGTTTAATATCCTACAGGGAGAAATCCTCTTTATGCAGGAGAATTACGATGAAGCAGTAGTTTACTTTGAAAAAGTTCATAACACACACTATAGTAAGCGTAGAGATAGTGCATTTGGATCCACTGGCTATATAAATAGAGGTTGGTGGATTAAGGATGAATTTCAGAAAATGGGATATGGAGATAATAAGGTTAAGGGAAGGGTAATTTATGATGGTGAGCCTCTTGCCTTTGTAGAAATATTTATCAACCCTGCTTATGGTGGATTCAGATCAGGTGGAGAAAGCTACTATGCCATCACTGATGAAAATGGAGAATTTGAAACTGTAGGATTAATGGATGGAACCTATGATGTTGGTATTGGAATAGAAGGAGCCCTTCTAACGGATAAGGTTATGGAAAGATCAAGCTATCAATATTTGGATTTAAGTGGCAATGGAGGAGAGATTTATTTTAAGTTCAATAATACAATGAAAATAACAACTCCAAAACCAGGAGAGGTTATTAGTGGAGATACTTTTATGGTTAGCTGGGAAGAGGTTGAAGGAGCAAGTTACTATAGAGTTGAGCCTGTAGTTTTCTCCCAACCCTTTGAAAAAAGTGGAAGTTCCTTTAGAAGTGCTATAGCTGATGTCAATGGAAATTTAAACATAAAAGATACTAAAGCTTATTTTAATATTAACAGATTAAGCAACTTAATATCAGGAATAACCTATGATGGTGAAGATTATATAATTGGTGCAAATGCAGTACTTGGAATCTTCTTGCCTGAAATAGAATATCCAATAGTTGTTAATGCTTACACAGAAGAAGGAGGGTTAATTACCAGCAGTCTAGCTTTAAGAACATATTATGATCAAATTGCCAGTGTAAGATTTGGCGGAGAGTTAAGTGAAGGAGAAAAATTAATTCTAAATCAGGAGTATCCCCAAGCAATTGAGTATTTTGAAAACATGTTAAATGAGGATCCTAGTAACCTAAAAGCCCTTAATTATATGGCGAAGATATATGGTTTAGGGTGGAAAAAAGGAGAAAAGGACTTAGAAAAAGCTCTAAATTTTGCAAACAGATATTCACATATTGCAAATGATAGTCAGCTAATATTTGAAATAGCTAGATTGTTCTCCATAGAGGAGATTAAGGAATTCAGGGAAGTATTCAAAGAAATACTAGATGACAACCAAGATAACAATGAGATCAATTACTACTATGCTAGGTACTATATAGCAATTGAAGATTGGGAAAGCGCAAGGGATGCTTTTAGTAAATACGAAAGCTACACACCAGAACAACTATTCCTACTAAACATGTACTTTACAGATTATGATAAGGCTATAGAAAATCTCTTAAGTGATGGATATTATTTATCCAGAATGAAATCATCAAGGGTAATAGATGCATTAAGTAGTTTATCGGATAATAAGCCAATAACACCAGATCTTCAAGTTTTTAATGATTTTCTATTAAAACTAATAAAAGGGAGTATAGATTATAAGGAAGGTTATGACATATACCATTCTACAACCAGACAAATAAGTGACCAGAACTTAAAAACTATACTTTATGAGATATATTTAGATAGGCATTGGGATACTAGATATTAATATAAAAACCCTCTTCTTTGGGTATAAAATAGATACTTAAAGGAGAGGGTTTTTATATGAAAAATTTTAGTTTTTATAGTCCAACCATGATTAAGTTTGGAGAAGGAAGCATAACTAAATTAAATACTATATTAATGGGAAAATACAAAAGGGTTCTTCTACATTATGGGAGAGGAAGTATTAAGAAGAATGGAGTTTATGATGGGACCATTGATGAATTAAAAAAGGCTGGAGTTAAGTTTTTTGAACTAGGTGGAGTAAAACCTAACCCAAGACTATCTCTTGTGAGAGAGGGGATTAAAATAGTCAAGGATAATAGCATTGATCTCGTCTTAGCAGTTGGTGGAGGGAGTGTAATTGATTCAGCTAAAGCAATTGCCCTTGGTGCTGCAACGGAGAAGGATATTTGGGATTATTTTTTAGGAAAAGAAAGAGTAAAAGATGCATTACCTGTGGGTGTGATTCTTACCATACCAGCAACTGGAAGTGAGGCAAGCATGGGAACAGTAATTACTAACGAAGAAAACTCACTTAAATTATCAGTAAATCACGATGTTCTAAGACCTGTATTTGCAATAATGGATCCAACATATACATTAAGTCTTCCAGAGAATCAAACTTTTGCAGGTGTTATGGATATCCTATCTCATGTTTTTGAAAGATACTTTACGAATACACCAAATGTCGACTTTACAGATTATCTTTGCGAAGGTACCATAAAGAGTGTAATAAAGAATGCATATAGCTTGAAGAAGGAATCTCAGGACTACAGTGCTAGGGCTGAGATTATGTTAGCTGGAACCTTTGCCCATAATGGATTGATGGGACTGGGAAGACAAGATGACTGGGCAAGTCATATAATCGCCCATCAACTTAGTGCATTGTATGATACCACCCATGGTGTAAGTTTGGCTATTATTTTTCCTGCTTGGATGAAATATGTATATAAGGATAACTTGGAGATATTCAATAAATTTGCCTTGAATGTATTTAATATTTCAGATGCTGGAAAACCTAAGGAGAGGGTTGCTCTTGAAGGAATTGAAAAGTTTCAAAGTTTCTTAATGAAAATAGGGCTTCCAACGACATTAAGAGAAGGGAATATTCCTAGGGATGAATTCTTTAGGATGGCGGAGATGGCTACAATTAATGGACCAATAGGAGCACTGAAGGTTCTTAATAGAGAAGATATTATAAATATATATAAATTGGCGGAATAAGGGTTTACCCTTATTCTTCCATTGTTTTTCTGGTATAATCGAATTAGTAAGACGAAGGAGGACTTTTATGAAGTATGCATATGGGTACTATAAGAAAGCAGCAGATCACATTTTAGATATCATAAAGGACCAGGTGGAAATTGGACTTGTTTTAGGATCTGCCCTTGGTGGAATATCTGATATAATTCAGGATAAGGTAGTTATAGACTATAAGGAAATACCAAACTTTCTAATGTCTACAGTTGAAAGCCATGCAGGTAAACTGATTATAGGCAAGATTGGTGATAAGAAAGTTGTTTGTATGAGTGGAAGATTTCACTATTATGAAGGGTATGATTTTGAAAGATTAGCAGTACCTATAAGAGTATTCAAACTCCTTGGAGTTAAGAAAGTAATTCTAACCAATGCAGCAGGTGGAATAAATACTGATTACAAACCGGGGGATATAATGCTAATCAAGGATCATATTAAGTTAACAGGTCCAAGTCCTGTAAGGGGGGTAAATATACCTGAATTTGGAGATAGATTTTTTGATGTATCTAACATGTACACAAAACAACTTAGGGAAATAGCCAAGGAAATTGGAATTAGAGAGGGAATTGAGTTAAAGGAAGGGGTGTATTATTTTGCAGTAGGACCGCAGTTTGAAACTCCTTCAGAAATTAAAGCAATGAGAATTTTAGGTGGAGATGCAGTGGGTATGTCAACTGTAACTGAAGCAATCACTGCTGCCCACTGTAAAATAGAGGTACTTGGAATTTCACTAATCACTAATATGGCTGCGGGGGTTCTTGATCAGCCTGTTACAACTGAGGAAGTTGATTTGGAAGGTAGAAAAGCTAAAGAGAAGATGGAAAAATTAATCACTCAGATTATTTATGAGATATAGAGGTGAAGAAATGATTAGAGAAGACAAAGACTTAGCATTTATGCTGCAGTATGAGAATGTGGCATGGTATGAAGATGGAAAGGTTAGGATTCTGGATAGGCGTGTATATCCAAGGATTGTAAGATTTGAAGTATGCAATAATCATGTTGAGGTTGCCAGGGCAATAGGAGATATGGTTACTCAAAGTGCTGGACCTTATACTGCAGCTGGTATGGGAATGGCATTGGCTGCTTTTGAAGCGAGAAACATGGGAAAAGAAGAAATGTTAAAGTACCTAGAAAAAGCGGCACTAACCCTTTCAACAGCCAGACCTACAACAACAAAGAGAATGGAGATAATTGTAAATGACTGCCTTAAGGTGGCAAGAATAGCCATGGAGGAGGGTAGGAAACTGGATGAAGCCATATTCTTACACACTTTGAATCACACCAATACAAGGTATCAAAGAATCGGTAAAGTAGCTGTTAATCTAGTTGATATGTTTCCCGATAAGGGAACGATTATGACCCAATGCTTTGGGGAAACAATAGTTGGTTTGATGCTTAGGGAAGCAAAGAATAGAAATAAAGAAATTAAAGTGATTACACCTGAAACAAGACCATATTTTCAAGGGGCAAGACTTACTGCATCTGTTGCATACGATCAGGGATTTGATGTCACTGTCATAACTGACAATATGCCTGCATATGTGATGGAAAAAAAGAAAGTAGATCTATTTACATCAGCTGCTGATGCCATATGCCTTGATGGGTATGTGGTGAATAAGATTGGAACATATCAAATAGCTATAGTATCAAAGTATCTAGGTATACCATATTTTGTTACTGGAATTCCGGATAAGGGTCATGAAACCATTGATACAGTAACCATTGAGGAAAGGGATCCTGAATTTGTACTCCAAGCAATGGGAGTAAAAACTGCAATGGATGGAGTTAAGGGATATTACCCATCCTTTGATGCAACACCTCCACACCTGGTAAGTGGAGTTGTAACTGACAAAGGTATCTTTTCACCCTATGATCTTCATAGGTATTTTGGAAAAGATGGAAAGGCTGAATTGGTACTCTAATTGATACTAGACAATCTATGAGGATTTGTGTAAACTATAAGTAAGAATAGGAAAAGGTTTTCCGATATAATGGAGGGATGTAATATGGCGTTAAAGTATGCTAAACGTATGGATAATATTAGAGCATCAGAGATTAGAGAGCTTCTTAAGTTAACTCAAAAGCCAGGAATAATTTCATTTGGAGGGGGGTTCCCAGCACCAGAGTTATTCCCAGTGGATGAAATGATTGAAATAAGCAAATACGTTATTGAAAATCATGGATCTAAAGCTTTACAATATGGTCCTACTGAAGGATATGAACCTTTAAGAACTGCAATAGCTAAGAGGATGGAAAAAATGCAAGCCCATGTTGAGGGAAAGGATATACTTGTAACCAGTGGATCACAACAAGGATTGGATTTCACTGCAAAACTATTTATTAATCCTGGTGATACAATTATTCTTGAAAAACCAAGCTATTTAGGAGCTATTAATGCATTTAAAGCCTACGAACCAAATTTCGTTGATATTGAGCTTGAAGATGATGGAATGAATATGGATGAGTTGGAAGAAGCCCTTAGAACTACTGAGAATGTTAAGTTTATCTACATAATTCCTGATTTCCAGAATCCATCAGGAAAGACATGGTCACTTGAGAAGAGAAAGAAATTAGTTGAGTTGGGAAATAAATATGACGTGGCTATAGTTGAAGATAATCCATATGGTGAGCTGAGATTTGAAGGTGAATTATTACCATCTATAAAGCATTTTGATACTGAAGGGAGAGTAATATACCTGGGAACATTTTCTAAAATTCTTTGTCCAGGATTTAGATTAGGTTGGATAGCAGCATCACCAGAGGTTTTAAACAAATACGTATTAATGAAGCAAGGAGCTGACCTGCAGTCAAGTACAATTTCTCAAATAGAAGTGGCTACTTACCTTGAAAAATACAATATAGAAGACCATATTGAAAAGATTAAGGAAACCTACAAAAGACGAAGAGATCTTATGATTAATGTTATGAAGGAGGAGTTCCCAAAAGAGATAAAGTACACTATTCCAGAAGGTGGACTATTCACATGGGTTACATTACCTGAATATATGAATTCTAGAGATCTTGCAGTAAAGGCGTTAGAAAAGAATGTTGCATATGTTCCTGGAGGATCTTTCTATGCCAACGGCGGACATGAAAATGATATGAGATTAAACTATTCAGCAATGGAAGATGATAAGATAGTAGAAGGCATGAAGAGACTTGCTGAAGTAATAAAGGCAGAAATGAAATAAATAGTATGGAAAAAGGTAACAGCTAAATACAAAACTGTTACCTTTTATTTTTTATAAGGGAAGACTTATCGTGATTTTTGTTCCAATGTTTTCTTCACTCCACAATTCCATGGCACCCCCATGGTAATCCACTATATGTTTAACTATTGATAATCCCAAACCAGATCCGCTCACTTTTTTTGATCTGGATTTATCAACTCTATAAAAACGTTCAAAGACTCTTCTTTGATCTTCATCTGGTATTCCAATTCCAGTATCCGCAACAATTATTTTAGCAAAATAATCATCTGAAACTATTGTAAGAGTAACACTTCCGCTATCTTTATTATACTTTATTCCATTATCCAATAGATTAAAGAGCATATCCTCTATCATTCTCTTATTAGCTCTAATAACAATATGTTCACAGTTTAACTTAAGGGTGACTCCTCTTTCCTTTGCTCTAATTTCAAGTTGTTCAATTATTTTATTAGATAATGGAAACAAGTCAATAGTTTCATTTATCTTTTCACTCTTACTATCTTCCAATTGGGATAGAGAAATAATTGAGTCTATTAATTCCAACAACCTAGATCCTTCTTTATGGATAATGGTTGCAAATTTTTTTGTTTCTTCCTCTTTTGTAATTCCCGTTGAGATCATTTCAGCAAAGCCATTAATTGAAGTAAGAGGTGTCTTCAGTTCATGAGAAACATTTGCTGTGAAGTCCCGTCTGATTTTTTCAGCTTCCCTTAGTTCTGTTAGGGCTATGTCTATCTGCCTTTTCTGCCTATCAATCGTTTGAATAAATGGTCTTATCTCAGGATAATCAACACTATACTCTATCTTTTCACCCGATAGAATGCTTTCTATTGAGTCAGCTGCTCTTTTAATTGGAGATAGAATCAGTGCTGTAAGTTTACTTGATAGAATAAATAGTATTACAAGTAAAAACACCATAATTCCCACCATGGCAGGCAAAATAGTTAGATACAACTGAAAAACAGTCTTATCAGTTTGAAAGTAATCAAGAAATAGAAATACCACAACAAAGGATGTTATTAACACTGTAATTCCTGTTATAATGCTTAAATAAGTGTAGATTCGTTTTTCCATAATTAACCTCCAAATTTGTAACCTAATCCTCTTACAGTTTGGATTTTTTCTCCCGACTCACCAAGCTTCATTCTAAGTGTTCTAATATGAACATCTACTGTTCTTGATTCTCCTTCAAAATCAAATCCCCAAACTTCGTTCATAATTTTATCTCTACTCAACACAATCTCTGGATTTGTCATTAAATAATACAATAGATCAAATTCCTTGGGAGTTAATACTATGATTTCGCCTTTTGCCTCAACCGTATGTTTAGTATTATCAAGATGAATCTCATGTAGATGGATAATATCATAGTTTCCCTTTGGAACACTTCTTCTTAACACAGCTTTTATTCTTGAAATTAACTCCATAACTCCAAAGGGTTTATCTATATAGTCATCAGCACCCATATCTAGAGCTTTAACCTTGTCGAATTCACTGGTTTTTGAGGTTAACATTATCACTGGAACATGGGATAACTGGGGATTTTTTCGTATTTTTCTAAGAATCTCATAACCATCATCACCAGGAAGCATAATATCAAGTAAAAATAGGTCCGGCTTACTTTCTTCCAGTAGACCTTGTCCTGATTCAAACCCTTTCACATTGAAATCCGCATTTTTCAGAGCATAAAGGATTAACTCTCTAATACTTTCATCATCTTCTACACAATAGATAAGGCTCATATAATCACTCCTGAGTATAATGATCTCCTTTTATAGCATAATAAACCCATTCAGCAATATTTTGAGCATGATCTCCAATTCTCTCAAAATATTTAGCTATCATCATGAAGTCTATCGCTTGTTCACTGGAGTCTGTACTGTTTCTAATATACCCAATCAACTCAGTTTTAACGACATCAAATAAATTATCTACAACATCGTCATACTTTATCACAGACTCAGCCAATGCTATATCTCTTTTTACAAAGGCATCAATACTATCCCTTACCATCTTGATGGTGGCATCTGCCATTTGTGGAATATGAACTAATTCTTTAAGATACTTTTCATTGGATAATCTAATGGTAATTTCAGAAATATCAGATGCCTGATCTCCAATTCTCTCCATATCCGTAATCATTTTAAGTGCAGCAGAAATCATCCTAAGATCTCTTGCAACAGGCTGTTGCTGTAGAATTAGTTTAAGACAGAGATCTTCTATCTCCCTCTCCATTGCATTTACTTCTTTATCTCCTTCAACCACTCTATTAGCCAATTGAACATTCTTGGTTTTTAGAGCAGTAACTGCTGCTTCAATGGAACTTTCAATTAAATTACCCATTTCAATTAATTCACTATTAAGTTTTTCCAAATCATGATCAAATCTGCTTCTCATATTTACCATCCTTTATTGATATTTTCTTAAGTTTATTATAGTATATTATTGTAAAAAGAGAGCATAAACTATGTAAAATTTGTGTAAAAACCACAATTAAAATCCTTGCAGCACCAGCCTGATTGTGGTATACTACTTTAGTGTTCCTTGCTCTATCAAAAGGTAGAGCCGATAGTCCATAAGGAGGTGAATTAAATGAGAA